>NZ_JAUBRN010000009.1:0-60758 GCF_036701875.1 Microcoleus sp. MON1_C5
CATCAGTTGACGTGCCATAACTCATCACCTCTCAACATTATCTTTATTCTATGCAACTTCATGTAAAATTGGTATAACATCTTCCAAGCTAAAGGAGCCTAAAGCAGATTGAGAAGAAATGAGCCACCCTTTTTCGTAATTTTCTTTAACTGCCTTCAACTTTGACAGATGAGTCTCTAAATTCGTTTTAAGATTCGAGCCCGAGGATACTTCAATTAATGAGGTTCGCTGACTGCTAGTTAATGGGATAACTTGCTCTAGAAGTAACTTGTAGTTAGTCTGCCACTTTTCCCAATCATAATTTCCATCCAAGACATATCTGTCAGGCCCTTGTATAGGTGAATCATCGAAACTGATGACAAATATGCCAGGTGGTTGATCGAAACTGGGAGATCTGGGTTGAGAAAATTCTCCAGGTATGACTTTTATTGCTTTGTACATGGCCTCTCCCTCAGCTATAAGTTCATTAAACTGAGCAAGGTATCTCTTAAAATTGTTTGAAGTTAACATAATTAGGTTTCTGCTTCCATTAATTAATTTCTTGATTTAAGGGAAATCCCACACTCAACTCTAGCAAAAAATCGCGGATGCGATCGATTAAAGCTTTCTCTAATTCTCGCTATTGCGCTTCTAGGTCTAAAAAGTACGGCCCGCACTTGATATTGCACAATAGGTTCCTTAAGTTCTCGCAAAAAATCATGATAATCTTCAGCAATTGACGAACTATCCGCCAGAACCCCCCCTCTGCCGATTTTCCCGAATCATCGCCTCTAACTTGGCACTCTCGGCAAATTGCCTCTCCAACTTCGCCGTCAAATGCAGCATCTTCTCGTCCAAACCCTCCTCCTCCTCCTCCTTCGACTCCGCCCCCACATACCTCTCAGGAGTTAAAACCTAACACTTACTGTTTTGCTTTTTTGTGGCTTTTTGACTTCGCACAAGTGTTACAACTCTTCTGGAAAGTACATTTGCAGCAAATCTGCCCCGCCCTAACCAAACTGGCCTAACTTCTCCAGAACTTAGGTAAAAAGCACCTAAAGTATGATGCGAAACTCGGGCAAAACTCTTACTCTATAAATTCATCGGGCATTAAACCGATATCCACAACCGCCAAGATTTAGTGCCAAAAATTAAATCTTTCCGGCGAAAAGTTGCTATTTAATGAATAAGACTTTACAATCCAGCAAGGTAAATGAAACTCTCAATGAGCAGTGCTGCAAGCACTAACCCGAAATGGGTCGCAAGTGCCAAAAAGCAGCAAAAGCTACATTTTTTAACTCTTTCAACAGCAAAGCATTGGCAAAAAAACCAGGGATCGACGGTTGGCATCTTGGAACGAATGCTTTGCTCGCAATACTACAAATGTATCAAAACTTGTCAGCCAAATTTAGTCCTAACAGATGCCTAGCTGTAACTCTTGCTGCGTAAGGTTTCAGTTTCTAATTAGGCTCGTTTTATTGTCTTTAACTACTTGAGGATTCGATCGCATGATTTCGATTACTACTACTCAATCCGATGTGCTACCTTTGTCTTCGCCAACCGTAACGGCTGCAACCCAAACCAGCGTGGCTGCTGCAACTGGGGTCTGCGTGACGGTTCACGGTCACTTTTACCAGCCACCCCGGGAAAACCCTTACCTGGACGCGATCGAACGCCAAGCCAGCGCGTCTCCCTCCCATGACTGGAACGAACGCATTGACAAGGAGTGCTACCGCCCGAACGCCTTTGCCCGCATACTCAACGATCGCGGCGAAGTCGCGGGGATCGTCAACAACTACGAGTATATGAGCTTCAACATCGGCCCTACACTGATGAGCTGGCTGGAACGCTATGACCCGGAAGTATACCAGCGGATTCTGGAAGCCGATCGCAAAAGCTGTCAGCGGCTCAACGGTCACGGCAACGCGATCGCCCAAGTCTACAATCACATCATCATGCCCCTCGCTAACGAGCGAGACAAATACACCCAAATTCGCTGGGGGATCGCAGATTTTCGCTCCCGGTTCAATCGCGATCCCGAAGGAATGTGGCTCGCCGAAACCGCCGTAGACTACGCCACCCTCGAAGTTTTAGTCGCTGAAGGCATCCGCTTTATTGTCTTAGCCCCCTCCCAAGCAGAACGCTGCCGCCCGCTAATCGGGCAAAACCACGAAGGAGAACCAGCGGAAAATTCCGAATGGCACGAAGTCGGCGGCGGTCAAATCGATCCGACTCGCCCGTACCGCTGCTATTTGAAACCAGAAATGCGGTTGATGGCCGACCACCAACTCTCGCCGCTGAGCACTCACTATTTTGGCCGCCAGCACTCCCAAAATTCTGCAGCCCCACCTGCCAACACTCCCTACATTGATATCTTTTTTTACGACGGCCCGATCTCGCGGGATATGGGCTTCAATGACGTTCTCAGCAGCAGCCACCACTTGGCAGGTCGCTTGGGCCAAGCAGTACGGGGAGACCACCGCCCGGCTCAATTAATCTGCGTGGCGACGGACGGCGAAACTTTCGGCCACCACAAAAACAGTACCGAAAAATGCCTCGCCTACGCCTTCACAGAAGAGTTTCCCCGCCGAGGCTGGACGGTGACGAATTTTGCTCATTATTTAAGTCAAAATCCGAGCGCTTGGGAAGTGGAACTCAAACCCGTGACGGCATGGAGTTGCTCTCACGGGGTCGATCGCTGGCAAGATGATTGCGGCTGCGGTGGTGGCGGCGGATGGCACCTCAAATGGCGCCGCCCTCTGCGGGATACTCTCAATTGGCTGCGCGATCGGCTGATTCCGATTTATGAAGAAGCGGGGCGCAAGCTGTTGAGCGATCCCTGGAAAGCCAGAGATGAATATATTGAGGTCATCCGGGATCGATCGCCCGCTAACGTTGACAGTTTCCTTCAACGCCATCAAGTGCGCCAACTCGACGACGCCGAACAGGTAGACGCACTGCGACTGCTGGAAATGCAGCGCCACACCCTGTTAATGTTCACTAGCTGCGGCTGGTTTTTTGAAGAAATCTCGCGGCCAGAAGGCGTGCAAATTCTGCGCTACGCGGCCCGGGCGCTGGAATTGGCGGGCGAAGTTACCGGCATCCAGCTAGAAAAGGATTTTGTCGCTCAACTAGCCCTCGTACCCAGCAACGTTGACTGTTTTAAAACAGGGGCAGAAGTTTACCGCCAACTGGTGGTGACAGCCCAAATTAGTCTCAAACAAGTGGCCGCCCACTACGCGATCAGTTCTCTGTTTGCCAAATTTCCCCGCGAACAGCGAGTTTACTGCTATCAGGCCGAGCAGCAAGATTTCCAAATTCAGCGCATGGGCTCGATGACTCTGGCTGTGGGTCAATTGCAGTTAACCTCGGAAATTACGCGGGAAACAGAGATTTTTGTGTTTGCTGCGTTGCACCTCGGCGGCTGGGACTTCCACTGCTGCATTCAGCCTTTTGGCAGCCGCCGGTCTTACACTATGCTCAAAGAGCGGTTGTTTGGAGTTATGCAAGAAGCTTCGGCGGCCCACGCCATTCTGGAAATGGTGCGGCTGTTTGGGGATCAGTCCTTTAGCTTGCGGGATTTATTTGCTGAGGAACGCCACCGGATCGTGCAGTTGCTGAGTCAGGAAAACTTGACTCGCTTGGATCAGCTTTACACTCAGGTTTACCGCGAAAATTACGGGGTGATGATGGCGTTCCACCGCGACGAGTTGCAGGTGCCGGTAGAGTTGCAGGTTGCTGCTGAGGTGGCTTTGGGACACCGCTGTTTGACGGCGGCCAAGGCCCTGGAAGTGGAAACGGAGGATGTGGAACCGCTGCTGGCCGAAATTGAGGCGATCGCCACTGAAAGCGGCCATCTCCGCTGTCGGTTGAACGTTCCCGAAGTCAAGGAAATTTTGGAAAAGATGGTTTGGCGATCGCTTGAGGCGCTGCTGCAAGCAGGATCGGGCATGGAGGATCGCTCGCCTGTCCACTTAGAAGCTGATATCCGCACGATCGAGCGTTTGATTGCCGTGGGCGATCGGCTGAGTTTGGGTTTGTGTCTGGATCGATCGCAGGAACTGTATTTCAATTCTCTGTACACTCAAATTGTGCCTCTGTGTTTGGGCTGGCTGCAACTGCAAGATGTCTCGGCGGGCGACAGTGTGGTCGCTGCCGTTGCCTTGGGGATTGCAGGTTCCGGCGCCGGCTGGGACTTGTCTTCGATCCGGCAGTTGCTGGAGTTGGGTCAAACCTTGGCCGTTGATGTTGAGTGTTGGTTAAATCAGTTAAGTTGATCGTTTCTCGATTAAACCAAATCAATTCTCGCCCTTGAACATCCGCCCGATCGAGCTTTAAAGCTCGATCGGGCCTGCGGCTTCAACCGAGAATTATCAACATTTCGGCTGACGTGGATCGCTGCTGGGGATCGAAGCAGCGACAGGGAACCGCCAACTTTGTTTAAGTTTTCGCTCTACTTGTGGGAAGATAAAAAGACTGTCCCCAAAGCGTACAGGTGTTCTCCACTTGCGCGCTTTGTAGAGTTTGGAAGAAAGAACACTAAGTTTAAATTTATGAAAGTTGGCGATCGCGTTTGCATTAAAAACTCTGTTGTTGTCTACCACCACCCTGAAAATCGCAGTCAACCATTTGATATTAAGGGTATGGAAGGAGAAGTCGTGGCGATCGTTCACGAATGGCACGGCCGACCTGTCAGTGCTAATTGGCCGATTCTAGTACAATTTGACAAAAAATTTCGAGCTCACCTGAAAGAGGATGAGGTCGAATTGATATCTTCGGAAGTCTAGCTGTCTCCAAAGTAGAAGCCCGAGGTCAAAGACAATATCAAATCCGGTCAGTCGATTTTAGATTTTAGATTTTAGATTTTAGATTTACTCCACAGATGAATCTGGAATCTTGAACTAAGGTCTAAAATTTTGCGCTGGTCGCGACTCCTGTCGGAAAGCAAGTATCCGTTTTTGGGCGGGAGTCATATAGCTGTTGTACAGTTTGTAGTGAGGACTTCAGTTTTTTCTGTAGCTTTTAGTCGGTCAGCAGGGCTAAACTCCTTACTACAAACCATCTTTTTTATTTAACCCTTAATTTTTCGACCGTCCGCGGCTAAACCAACCGAAGATATTCAAATCTCCCTGCATTTTCTGCAATTCCTGCTGATGCTGCTTGGCTGTAGCGTAATACCACTGGCAGTGAAGTTCTAGTTCTTGACGGTACTTAATTTCCTCGTAAAACTCGCGGACAATTTGGTGTCTCTGAAAAATTTCGGCCGCGGGAGTCGGTTCTGGGGCAATGTTTTGCAACTCGTGGGGCAGCATGATTGTTTGGGGGCGACTGTGGCTAATATTTGCTGTAATGACTTTAAGCTAGCACACAGAATCAATTTTGGATTTGGCAAGTGACTTCACGGTTGAGACTACTTAAATTCTTCCATCCAAAATCCCAAATCTAAAATTTTGTAATTCTGTTAAAGCCATCCCCGCAGCCGATAAACGATTAAGCCGATGTATTCTTTCAAAGCTTTAGTTGACTGGTTTAACTGATAGGTGTCCGGCAATAAATCCAAGGCGACTGCTTGCCAATTGCTTTCTGATGCTGCGATATCCTGCTGCGTTATCTGGAAGTCTGTTGGTGCTGGAATGGCTGCTATGCCTTGCCGCTTGAAAATTAAGAGCGATCGAGTCATGTGCATCGCGGATGTCACTAGCAAAACCGGCCCTTTTATGCCTTTAGCATCTAAAATTTTCCGCACGTTGACGGCATTTTGATAAGTGTTGTGTGAATCGGGGTCTTGCAGAATTGCTGATGCCGGTACACCCATTGTTTGGGCAATTTCTGCCATGTCTGCCGATTCGGGAGGCCCGCCGCCTTTCCAATCTACTCTACCGCCGCTGAGAATTAGCAGGGAAGCTTTGCCTTGCTTGTAAAGTCGGGAACCGTAGATTATTCGATCGCCCGCTTCCGCTAATTCTACCCAAGGACGGGGAGGTAAAGCTGCTTTGACGCCGCCGCCCAAGACGATAATCGCTTCAGCTTGAGGGAGTTCGGCGGTTGGTAAGTTTTGCCATTCGAGCGATCGAACTAATGATTTTGAAACCCAACCGCTACTTCCGAGCAGTAAAATAATTAGAGCCGCAGCAATTGGCGCCGCCGCCAATTTGGGACGCTTCCAAAGTGTGATTAAAGCCGCCATCATTAACAGGCAACTCAACCCCAAAGGATAAATAAACAGCGGCAGGAGTTTCGACAGAAATACAAACATTCAGCAAGTAATTCAAATTGCTAGTTAGCGGTAATGGGTAATTGGTAATGGACTCTCGTTACTCGCTAATCTGTAATTAGTAATTTAGGTGGCGGGAGTTGTTAATTTTTAGTATTGAGTTTTGAATAGTGAACTCTTTAACTTAAAGCTTAAAACTCAATACTAAAAACTATTTTCGGTGCTAGCGACGATCCTCTGGCCCAGACAACCAGTCGAACAATGTAGGAGCTTCACGCCTAGAGGTTTTGGTATAGAATTTGCTCTCGGTTTCCACTACTTCTTTATTAAGGACAGCATCCGAGGTTTTATCCTTGGAACGCATATTCGGGTTGAGTAGTAGTTCGTTGTGCCACCAAGCGACAATTAAACCTGCTGCCACACCGCCAATGACACCAAGACCGAGACTCACGGGCAGGCTACATCCTACTAAGCGAAACCCAACGGTAAACAACACAAACCATATCAGCGCGGGGTTAAACCCCTTGGAGTCTCCGGTAAATTTTGGCATGAGCTGCAAGTTGTGTTTGTAATAACACAGAAAGATATTGACAATATTAGCAGACAATCAAATTCGCAAGGGCGATCGATCTGCAACTACTCTCCACAAATCAAGTTTAATTGTACCTCTAAGTCTTGCGCGGTATCTACAATGTTTACAGAAATTTGCTCTAATTCTGTACAATGTTCAAAAGCTGCTTGCTGCGAACTCAATAGTTCTGCCGTCGCGTCGGCAATATCGCCCCTGCGCTGTTGCAGTCGTTCTCGCAATACTTCAATTGGTGCGGTGCAGTAAATAATTTGTAGGGGCAAGCCGTGGGATTGAGCCCGATCAATCGCATCGGTTCTCAAGTTTTGGCGATCGAACTTTGCATCTAAAATCACATCCCAACCTCGGTCAGCCAGCACTCTCCCCAACTCTAACAATCTACCATAAGTCTGTGCCGTCATTTCATCCGAGTACAAATTTTGCCCCCCGCGTTCATTTAAAGGAATTCCGCCTAAATGCTTGCGAACAGCATCGGATCGAATGTGAATTGCCCCTGTACGGCGAGCCAAATATCGAGCCGCTGTACTCTTGCCAGAACCCGACAAACCAGACATCAAAGTTAACTTTCCCCGGCGCGGTTTTGTGTATTGCCAAGCCTGTTTATAGTAATGAGCGGCAGTCTGTGAAATCTCTGCTTTTTGGGCAGTTGAAATAGCGGCATCGTCCAACATTAACGAAGTTACTTTTGCTCTCACATAAGCTTGACGGCTCAAATACAGAGGCAACAGTTGCAGTCCTTCCCAATCTCCTGTTTGTTCGATGTAAGTATTGAGAAAAGCATTGCCTAAGTCTCTGCGCCCTCGCGATTCCAAATCCATTACTGTAAAAGCGACATCGTACATGACATCAACAAAGCGAAAAGGCTCGTTAAATTCAATGCAGTCGAACAGCAAGATTTTATCTTGCCATAATGCTATATTCCGCAAGTGCAAATCTCCGTGGCACTCGCGAATTTTATTCTTGACCATCCGCAGGTTAAATAACTCTTGATTGTCTGAAAAAAACGTATCAGTATAATCTTTAGTTTCCTGATATTGTGTCTTAGTCTGCGGCCCGCCGATATATTTTTGCGAAATCAGGTAATTTTTGTCTATTGCTGTGCGAATCTGACTGACTTCGCCAAATGTGCGAATGTAGCTATTACTAATTGCCGTGCTGTGAAAGTTGGCAACTTCCCGCCCTAAGTCTGCCATAAGTTGCTCGGTCAACAGTCCGCGTTCCAACAAACTGAGCAACAGCGAATCTTGAGGAAATTCCCGCATTTTCAGCACGTATTCTACAGCAAGTTCGGCAGAATTTATAGCAGGTAGCTTGCTGGAAAATTGAAACGACTCGCCTATTTGCACAATCGCCAAAACTTCCAGATAAATTTCGGCTGCTGTACGCTGGTTCATCAGCAATTCTTGATTGCAAAAATGCTGTCTTTTCTCCAAGGTTGAATAATCGAAAAAGCCAAAATCAACTGATTTCTTGATTTTGTAAACATAGTCTCCGGTGAGGAGAACAAAGGAGGCATGAGTCTGAATTAGCTGCACTGGTTCTGTCACCCCGTGCGGGTAAAACCCGGGCTGCAACATTTGCTGAATCAGAGGTGGGAGACAAGTCATAGCGATTTTAGATTTTGGATTTTAGATTGGGGATTGGGGATTTTGGATTTTGAATTTTAGATTTTAAGTTGGGGACTTTAGATTGGGAGTGGGGATGTTGACTTTAATCCGATTTATTATAGAGTTGATAGTTAGTGTAAAAAAAAGCAGCGATGACAGAAAATAATCAAGAATCTGGTTCAGTGGACGTGTTTGGCGTGGGAAATGCCCTGGTAGACATCCTAGCATTGGTGGAAGATGAATTTGTACTCGCTCACGGGCTTAATCGCGGCGGGATGACGCTGATGGATTCGGAAACGCAGGGGGGGATTTTGCACGATTTAGAGCACAATTCGCTGCAAATGCGATCGGGCGGTTCGGCGGCAAATACGATGATTGGTTTGGCTCAGAGTGGCGGTAAAGGCTATTATTCGGGGAAGGTTGCTAAGGATACTAACGGCGAATTTTATCGGCAAGATTTGCTGGCGGCGGGGATTGATTTTAACGTGCATCCTGCTGAGTCGTCGAAGGAACCCACTGGTACTTGTGTTGTGCTGACTACGCCGGATGCGGAACGCACGATGTGTACTAATTTGGGTGTTTCTACTACTCTGGCTGCGACTGATATTGATGTCGATCGCCTGAGTCACTGCAAGTACAGTTATGTTGAGGGTTATCTTTGGGATGCTCCCGATCCGAGAAAGGCTAGCATTGAGACGATGGAACAGTCTAAGCGTCTGGGTGTGAAGGTTGCTTTTACTTTTTCGGATGGCTTTTTAGTCGATCGCTTTGCTGATGATTTTCACAAGGTGGTTTCGGAATATTGCGATGTAATTTTTTGCAATGCTGATGAAGTTCGGAGCTTTTTTAAGGAGGAATCTCTGGAAGAGTGCGCTCGGAAAATGAGCGAGATTTCGGATTTGGCTTTTATCACTAATGGGGATAAAGGCTGCATGGTGGTGGAGAACAAACAGATTGTTGATGTGGCTGGATTTCCGGTAAAGGCGATCGATACTGTGGGTGCTGGCGATGCTTTTGCGGGCGGTGTTTTGTTTGGAATTACTAATGGTTTGAGTTCTGTACAAGCGGCTCGTTGGGGCAATTTCTTGGCTTCTAGGGTGGTGCAGATTCACGGGCCTCGGCTTGAGGGTTCTCAGGCTCATCTTTTGAGTGAGGTGATTTCTGGTTAGGAATTGAAATGGGCGATCGCACTTTTTGTCGTAAGGGCGATCGCACTTTTTTGCACCGCAGATGAAGGCGGATGAACGGGGATGAACGCAGATGGGAGAAGGGTAATTTATATGTATCAAAAAAATTGATAGAGTTTTCTCAGCAAGATGAGGTACAATCACAGCAGTCAGTAAACCAATTCCCAATATTTTCTGATGTAACTTCATTTAAGGCAAAGTTAATCGCTTTTCATAACTCTTGAAAATTAGTCGTCTTGATAAAACGGAGAATATTTTTAAGTTTTGACCGTAAATTTTCACGGTTGTGAGAAATCCGGCGAATAGGGCGACAAATATATTAATTTTGCCCCTGGGTTTTTGATGGCTTTTTCTATTTATTCTCCGGTATGAATAGTACAATTATCCATCACTACACAAACCGCTTTCCATGATTTTGGTACGAGCTTTCGGATGATAATAGCCTCAAATGTCATTGCATCGGTTGTACCTGTTAAATTGACTGATGTTAGGGCTTCATTAACCGATATGGCTCCAATTATTGAGACATTATCAGAGGAATTAGCGGAAATGGGCGATCGCTATTTAGGACATCCCAAAGCGTTACAACTCATTACAGCCTTGATTCGAGATGATACCGAGTTTCAGGGAAATGTCGGGCTTTTTCTGCACCAGAGAGACTGGTTGCTGATTCGAGATATTGAAAGAGCGATCGATGAAATGATAGCCCGTCTCAGCGACGGCGAGCAAACTTGTCTCAGCCGAATTTCTGTCTATCAAACTTCAGAATATCCCCTATCTTTTGCAGGGATTAGCGCTCAAATGCCAGAAGTTAGCAAGTATGAACTTAAATAAAATATTATTCAGGCACTCAAGCGCCGACAATTGCTATATTACGATCGCCACTTTAAATCCTATCAGTTGCACCCGCTAGTCCGAGAAAAGGGCGAGTACCTACTAAGTCAAAACCCTAAAAATTTCCGTACCGCCCACAGCCAAGCCTATCACTATTATATCAGCATTCCCCTCAAAACTAAATCGGAATGGCAAGATATCGAGGATATTAAGCCCCTAATCAGAGCGCACTATCATGCTTCTCAAGCAGGAGATTTAGATGCGGCCAATGCGATTATTTCTGAAGTCTATGAGTATTTGCGGCAGTGGAATTGTGCAGAGTTAGTATGTGCAAATCTACAGTTGCCATTGTTAACGGAAGTAAAAAACATTAGCCTTTAAGAGGCGGGCAAGATGCCCACCCCACAAGAAACTTGATGTGCTGTGGAACGGGCATCTTGCCCGTTTTATTATTAATCAGGGCGGGAAAGATGCCCACCTCACAAGAAACTTGATGTGCTGTGGGGTGGGCATCTTGCCCGTTTCTATAAGTCAGGGCGGGCAAGATGCCCACCCCACAAGAAACTTGATGTATTGACTTCAACTACTAGAATAAATTCCTCTTTCTTGCAGTTGCTGCATAAAAAACTCTTCCAAACTCGGCTTAGCCAAATTCATCCCAATTAGCTGCCCTCCCGTACCGCTCAGACTAGAAAGAAACTCCTTCGGATCGCCCTGCAAATGACCGTACCACAAATCATTATCAACTTCCATATCCGGTATCCATTTTTTCAGGATATTCAAGTGGCCGCCCCTACCTTCAACCCGGTAAGTTTCAGTATTACCTAGGATTTCGTCGATCGCACCAATGCAGATTAATTCACCCTTCGCCAAAATAGCCACTCGATCGCAAATCTTCTCCACATCAGACAATATATGCGAATTAAAAAAAATTGTTTTTCCTTGATTTTTCAGCGATAAAATTATCTCCCGCATCTGATAACGTCCCATCGGATCTAAACCCGACATCGGCTCATCCAAAAATACCACATCTGGATTGTTAATCAAAGCTTGAGCCATGCCGATCCGTTGCAGCATTCCCTTAGAATACTGGCGCAACTGTTTTTTAATTGCCGCCGATTTAGATAGCCCAACTAAGTCTAGCAAATTCGGAATTCGCTGTCGCTGAATTGAGGGGGGAATTTCAAACAAGCCCGCCGCAAATTGCAAGAATTCCCAGCCGGTGAGATAATCGTAAAAATAGGGATTTTCTGGCAAATAGCCGACTCGCTGCTTCACGGTGCGATCGCCCAAAGGCCTCCCCAACAGCAGCGCCCTGCCAGAAGTCGGCCGTACTATACCCAGCAAAGTTTTCAGCAGCGTAGTTTTCCCCGCTCCATTTTGCCCTAACAACCCGAAAGTTTCCCCCTCAGAAACAGTCAGAGTGCAATTTTTGAGCGATTCAATTTTTTCATTCATCCAGAAGCCAGTACGGTAGAACTTCCCCAGATTAAATGTTTCCACCACTGGGGTAGCTCCGGGCATCTCGGTGAAAGTTGGCGCATCTATAAGAGGTTCCATTTTTGTCAGAGAAATAACTAGCACCTGATTATATTCTATTGCATAACTTCAGTAATAATTGCTGTTTTTAATGTTAAACTAATATTAGCTGTACTTAAAATTGGCAGAATATGGATCGTTCAAAAATTATTGCTATTATCACTGGGGTGATTTCTATAATTTTAGCAGTTGCCTACCTGCTGCTCGTCACCCTCCTCGACTTCCGAGGCGAAATGCTGCCCGCACCTCAAAGTCAGTTGCCAGTCTCCATGCCACTTCAGCAATTAGGCACTGCCAACCCGACTTTGCGAGTACATTAGTTATTGGTTATTGGTTATTGGTTATTAATCATTGCAATAAAAACTAACAATTAACAACCAAGAACTGCCAACTAACAACTAACAACTAACTAATACACATGAATGGCTTTCATCATGTGATATGCAACTAGCAACTGCGTCAAAGCTAGCGGGTAACTTTGCAAAACTTCGCCAGTTGTGCCGATCAGTTTGCCAATTTCCGGGTTGCCTTGGGCGGTGCAAAATCCCCGCAGGTGGGGCAACTCACTGCACAAAAGCATTTCTAGTTCGTTTACTTGCTCGCTGGTAGCGTGGGAGTCTACTTCCAAAACGTCAACAGGTTTGCCCATATCCCGATCGAGTCCCAAGCGAATTGCAGGTTGAAAACTCTCGCTGCCTCGACCTAAAATTTCAGTAAAATCAGGGTGAGGAATTGTCGGTCTGAGCACTAAACGGACGCTCAAATCCGATTGATTGTCCGCTTCTGGCGGGTAAAAACTAACTACAACGTCGGCCGATTTGCGCTGAGGGCGAATGAAGTCTTCAGAGTCCGGTTCCCGTTTTTTTATTTCTGCAAGCACCTGTTCTTCAGTATAGCCGCGCTTCATAATATCGCGCTTAACTTTCCACTGAGTTCGCAACTCTTCGGGAGGAGCAAGATACACTTTTACGTCGTAAGAATCGCGGATTGTTCGAGTTGCGTAACCCAGCAAACCTTCAACTATGACAAATTTGCTGGGCTTGATGTATTCCGGTGGGTCGAATGTACCTGTCGTGTGGTTGTAGATGGGTTTGAGAATTGCTTGTCCGGTACGAAGCAGGCTGAGGTGCTGCTGCATGATGTCGAGGTAATTGCAGTCGGGATGCAATGCTGTGATTCCGATTTCGGCCCGCTGCTTTCTGTCGTAGCGGTGATAGTCGTCAGTGCAAATCACCGTGACATTTTCTGGCCCCAATACTTGGGCAATTCCCCGCGTGAGGGTGGTTTTGCCCGCTGCGCTATCTCCGACAATACCGAGAATAATTGGTCGATCGCTCATTGTTTTTACCCGGACGCACAATAGCAAATTTTGTTGTGAATCTTCAATTTTATCAAAATTGTGTTCCATCCGATCGCTCGGTTTGACTTGATCCCCCCCGGAGTCTCTGCCCTGTGTAAAATTTTTGTAAAACTTCTTAATAAAATTCAACAAAGCATACTCAGGGAACATCTCATTGAACGATCGTAATTACCCAATTCTCAATTCCCTGTTTGCCCAATTCCCAAGGCCCCATTACCACTCATCCTTTCGTTTGTTGCTGTGGGTTTCCCAATCGTCGTCTTGCGGCCGCTGATACAAAGGTTCTGGTTCTATTTCTGATTCCAATTCGGCTGACATTTCTAATTCTGGTTCCGATTCCTGCTGATAAATATTCAGAGGTTCGACAACGCGGGCGATCGCATCTTTGACAAATGCTTTGACAAACTCGTCTTTCCGATTTAACTGAAACTGCCTTTGCACGACTTCGGTGATGCCGCCGTCGCCCCAATCTTGGTCATGGCGGAAATATTCAATAAAACTTTTACCGGCAATTCTGGTTAAATAAGCCGCACTGACTGCTTGAATTGCTTTGCCCAGTACAAACCCCGCTACGCTTAACTGCAGCGCCCTTGACACTACTTGAATTACGCCTTCAACTATTCCCAAACTTGCTAGGGTTTTTGCTAGAGACAATGCCAATTCTTTCGCGCGATCGATATTTAATTCGCAGCCGTAAATCTTGGCAATTTCTACTACCATTTGAGCGTTCACTGCTGCTGTCGCTAACAAATCCACAACTGGCAAAGGCGTTACGGCAATTACTCCGGCTCCGATCCACTGAAATCGCTCTACTGCCTTATCAGCTTGCCGCCTTCTTTGAGCATCAATTAACTTGCGCGCTTGGTCTCCCAAGTGCTGAGATTGCAGCAAAATATTGTCCGCAATTAAGTCTTCGCCTTCAGCTCGCAAAATCGCAGCGACGCGCCGAATTAATGGCATAATATCCGGGTCTGGCTGAAAAATTGTGCCGTCTTCTAGTACAACTTTTTGCGGATTGGCGCTAATGGCTACTACATCCATTGCTGATACAAAACCTTTGACTCGCTGCCGCAGCCGATCGAGAATTTCATCTCTGTCGGTGTCGGGATAAAGGTCAACTTTATTAAAAACCACGATCGACCTTTTGCCAATTTCCGCCAAAGTCCGCAGCGGTTCGTACTCAGATTTTCGCAAATCGCCGTCCAAAACAAATAAGATCAAATCTGCCCTCGCCGCCAACTGCCTCGCCAATTCCTCTCTGTAAGTCCCCGCAACTCCCGCTTCCAAGATACCTGGGGTATCAGTAATTGCTAATTCTCGATCGATTCCTTTCAATTTCAGAGTGTAAGTTTCGCCAACTTCGGTAGTTCCCATCGGCGCGCCCACCTGTCCCGCCATCCGCCCCACCAGCGCATTCACAGCGGAAGTTTTGCCCGCAGAACCGGTGCCGAAAACAACCACTCGAACGCTGCCCCTAGCCATGCTAGCTTCAATTTCGCGAGCTCTCAACAGCAAAGCTTGCCGCGCTACTTCATCTTGAATGCGATCGACTTGTTGCCTGATTGCTTTGAGATTTTCCGAAGCTGCTTCACTTTTGACAACAGGAACCTTCGGAGTAATCGGCCGTTTTCCCTTAACTTTCTGAGGGCGTTGCAGCAGCCTAAAATAGTAAACCAGCGCAAAAATTAGGGTTCCCAAAAGTACAATTATCAGGAAAATCAGCAAATTAGCCAGCAGCGGAGAAGCAGACCACGCAACTTGACTGTAAAGCCCTGTTAAGGAACTCACCAGCCCAATAATCAGCCCCAGGGCGAGGCAGAAAGCAGCAATTAAGGTTAACAGGCGCGGCAAAGGCATGAGGGGAGTGGCAAATAAAAGGGTTATGCTTTGATTTTTACATTACCAAAAATAATGGGTTTAAAGCCCCGCCCTTCTAGGACGGCTTTCTTTAACGGTGGTATACTTACGCTAGTTATGTCAGCGTAAGTATGCTTGTTTTTGAGGCAAAACTAGAGGGACTTGCACAGCAGTACGAGCGGCTCGATGAAGCCATTCGTACTGCTCGCTTTGTCCGCAATAGCTGCCTTAGATACTGGTTGGACAACTTGGGGATTGGCAAGTACGAGTTGAGCGCCTATTGCGCTGTTCTCGCCAAAAAGTTCCCGTTCGCTGGCAAACTTAACTCCCAAGCTCGACAAGCTTCGGCTTCGCGGGCTTGGAGTTCTATCGCTCGGTTTTATGACAACTGCAAAAAAAGCAAGCCAGGGAAGAAAGGCTTCCCACGCTTTAAGAAGCATCAAACACATGGCTCTGTTGAATATAAAACAACGGGCTGGAATTTGTCGTTCGATAGACGAACTATCACCTTCACTGATGGGTTTGAAGCAGGAAGCTTCAAGATGTGGGGAACTCGTGACCTTCACTTCTACCAGTTGAAGCAGATTAAGCGAGTGCGTGTTGTTCGTAGAGCTGATGGGTACTACGTTCAGTTTTGCCTTGACCAAGAACGGGTAGAGAAGAGACAGCCAACGGGTAAGACCCTGGGACTGGATGTTGGATTGACTCACTTCTACACCGATTCGGACGGTCAGACAATCGAGAACCCCCGTCATCTGAGAAAGTCCGAGAAAGCGATAAAGCGTCTTAGTCGTAAACTTTCTCGCACGACCAAAGGGTCGAAAAACAGAGTCAAAGCGAGAAATCGCCTGAGTCGAAAGCACCTCAAGGTAAGTAGGCAGCGTAAAGATTTTGCCGTGAAGTTAGCAAGATGCGTCATCCAGTCTAACGACCTGGTTGCCTATGAGGACTTGCAGGTGCGTAACATGGTTAGAAACAGACAACTGTCAAAGTCTATATCTGATGCTGCGTGGTCGGCTTTCCGTCAATGGTTAGAATATTTTGGCAAGGTGTTTGGTGTGGTAACGGTTGCCGTACCACCGCACTACACTTCTCAAAACTGTTCCAACTGTGGGGAAGTCATCAAGAAGTCTTTGAGTCAAAGAACACATCGCTGTCACCATTGTGGTTTTGTAATAGACCGAGACTGGAATGCAGCAATTAACATACTTGAGTTAGCACTCCGTACCGTGGGGCACACGGGAACGTTAAACGCCTCTGAAGACATCGACCTCTGCATTGGTGAGGCAACTCCTCAATGTAAGTCGAGTCGTGGAAAGAGGAAGCCCAAGAAGTGATTCTTGGAATCCTGCGGTACGGCCGGGGAGGATGTCAAGCCGATAGTCATCAGTCATTGCAAATCTAAAACCTAAAATCTAAAATGGCGAAGCGCCCGATCGTACTGCGCGAACCCGCAAATCCCGATTCTGTCGCACTGCGGGCGCGATTTGCGGGGTTTTAGTGGTAGCGGGTGCAGATGGAGTGCGATCGGGCCCGAGTCTGCAATTGTAGCTTGCACGAGAACTAAGTAAGTCGGTGGGAAAATTCGCTACCAGTATGTAACAAAAGATTAAGTAGGGCGGTTCGAGTTAAATTTAATAGGTTGTGTAAGTTTGTGTACGATTTTTTCTTTACCTTCTACCCCATGAATTACTGCAGAAGCAAGCTATAATTTGGAGCCAAATATTTGCCCTGCTAGTTCATCTTTTTTGATGTGTTGCCGCTCCCATGCAAAGCAAACTTATTCGTTCTCATTATCGATAAAGATGCCACCGGACTTGATATAAAAACTCATGCTAATTGCCCACAATCGGCAGAGTGAGATGTACCGTTGTTTCCTTTTGATAGATACTGGTAATTGAGAACTCTCCTCCTGCCAGTTCGACTATTTTCTGGACAATTTTTAAGCCGATACCAGTACCCTGTTGCTCATACTTCTTGCGCTCAAACTGCATGAAGGCACCAATTTTAGCAATTTGCTCTTCTGTCATGCCCTGCCCCGAGTCTTGTACAGATAAATGCAGCATCTCCCCTACGACTTGACTGCTAACTTTAATGGTTGTCTCTGGTGCGGAGAATTTCAGTGCATTATCAATTAATTCACGGAGCATCGTTGATAGATATCGCTCTGATAGAGCAATCTCCGCTTCCTCAAGACTGAACAACAGATCGTTGCTACGGTTGACCTTCTGAGCCTGATATTTCAACTCGGCTTCAATGGCGGAAGCTGAAAATTGAGTCCGGGCAGATTCGATCTTGTGCTGTTGACTTGCGGATAGTTCTAATCCTAAATAAATCAGGAATTTTTTCGTTAATGTTTCTAGGCGACGGGCAGAGTCATGTGCCCAGCCTAAGAGCTCACGGATTTCGGCGATCTCAATGTCTCCGATCTCGTCCTTGAGCCACCCGATCGTGCCTAAGATGCCATTGAGGGGCGTATTCAGTTCGTGGGATAGAGTAGAAGCTAAGTTGCCACGCAGCTCATTGAGGGTGCTTTCCAAGAGATTGATGGTATTTTCTTGGATGTGGTATAAGTTCTGGATATTATCATACTGTTGCTTGATTCTGAGCATTGAATGCACGCGAGCACGCAGTTCAATAGCATTTACAGGTTTACTGATGAAGTCGTCGGCTCCGGCAGTTAGACAGTTGGCAAGGTCTGATTTTGAGCTTAATGCTGTCACCATAATGATGGGAACGGCTTGCCATTTTGACATGGCTTTGATTTGCCCACAAATCTCGATGCCGTCTATTCCCGGCATCATCACATCCAGCAAAATAAGATCCGGATCAAATAGGTCGAGGGATGCGATCGCCTCTTGCCCGCTGGCAGCGTAATGCAATTGATAATCCTGCTCTGATAACAGGGTTTCAATCACATCAAAGTTATCCGGCTCATCATCAACAATTAAGAGAGAGAATTGAGACATAATTGCCACCCTTTCAATAATGTAAAAATTTTTATTAGTTGATGTGATAGCCATCAGCTAGGCGGCCAAACTGATTTCAAAAATGGCTCCTTGTGGTTGATTACTTCTTACAGAAATGTCACCCCCATGTGCCTCAACGACCATTTTGCAGAAAGCTAAACCCAACCCTATTTGAGAGACATCCGACATCAGATTTCCAATCTCGTATTTCTCAAAAATCTTGTGCCGCAATGTATCAGGAACACCAGGTCCAGAGTCTATAACCTGGATTTTGGCGTTGCCCGATCTGGGGAATTCTACATTCACTATGATTTGACTATTACGTGGGGAAAACTTAATGGCATTCGAGAGGAGATTATCCAGCGTTCGATGTATCATGGTGGCATCAAGCGAGACTTTCCTACTGGTTTCTTCGGGTAATTGAGCGACCAGCGACTGATTTTTTTTAGCAGCGATAGCTTCAAAGCTTGATATGGCAGAGTTGACGAGTTCGGACAGATTAACCTCTGTGTAATTGAGACGATTTTTACCGGATTCTAGTAAAGCAATTTGCAATAAATCATCAATTAATAGCTGTATTGCTTGTGCTGAAGAGTAAAGTCGAGCCAGTTGGGTTTGTAGTTTTTCTCTAGGATACTCTATGGTTTTTAGGACTTCCAAGCCAAGCAAGATACCAGCCAGGGGATTGCGTAAATCGTGGACTACCATTTTAACCATGTCTTCCCGCAATTTGAGTAAGCTTTGCAGGTCGTCATACTGGTGCTTAATTCGCAGCATGGAGTGAACTCGGGCACGCAGTTCAATAGCATTTACAGGTTTACTAATGAAGTCGTCTGCGCCGGCAGTGAGACAATAGGCAAGGTCTGATTTTGAGTTTAATGCTGTCACCATAATGATGGGAACGGATTGCCATTTTGACATGGCTTTGATTTGGCGACAAACTTCGATGCCATCTATTCCTGGCATCATCACATCCAGCAAAATAAGATCGGGTTCAAATATGTCGAGGGATGCGATCGCCTCTTGCCCGCTGGCAGCGTAATGCAATTGATAGTCTTGCTCGCTCAAGAGGGTTTCAATTACATCAAAATTATTGGGATCGTCGTCAATGATTAAAACGGAGGGTCTGTTCACGGGTTATCTTTGCTTAGAAGCTAAAAGTTGTTGAATAGTGCTTGCCAATTGCTTCAGCTTGACGGGTTTGGTGAGGTAATCATTGGCTCCGGCGGCCAGGCAACGATCGCGATCGCCCGTCATGGCTAAGGCAGTTAGGGCAACGATCGGCATATCAACTAAGTTTGGATCGCTGCGAATACACTGCATAGCTTCTAGACCATCCATACCAGGCATTTGAATATCCATCAAAATTAGATTGGGGTTTTCAGACTTTGCCAGGGCGATCGCCTGTTCTCCATTCTTAGCCAAGAGAATGCGATAGCCTTTAGCTCTCAGGTAGCTCGAAATCGTAGTGATATTAGCTTCGTTGTCTTCTGCCAGCAAGATTAAGGGAGAGCCTCCCTGTTCGGGCTGGCTGGGTTCGATGCGGGACTCTGTTTGGGATTCCACATCAACAGAGGAGGGCGCACAACCAGTGCAGGGAAGGTCGATCGTGAAGCAACTTCCTACACCCACAGTGCTGGTGAGCCCCACCTGCCCGCCGTGGAGTTCGACAATGCGTTTCACCAGGGCAAGCCCCAAGCCTGTGCCTGTATATTGACGATTCAGGGCGCCATCGATTTGGATAAAGGGCTGAAACAGTTTGTTGATATGTTCTGGGGCAATACCAATACCTGTATCGATGACGGCAATTCGCAGAGTCTCTTTGACCAAAAAATGGGGTGGGGAATCGGCAGAATCTGGGTCGGCAGGGCGCTGTTGACGGCTGACTTCTAGGGTTATGCGTCCTCCGTTAGGAGTGAATTTGACAGCGTTATTGAGCAGGTTGATCAAGACTTGGCGCATCCGCCGTTCATCAATCAATAAGTCGGGCAGAGTGAGTGGCATTTGAATCTCTAGCTGGATGCGTTTTTGCAGGGCTTGTTGTTTGATAAAGGCCAGACTGGATTGACAGAGATGATTGATTGAAACTGGGGTGCAATCGAGTTCCATTTGGCCCGATTCAATTTTGGCGACATCCAAAATGTCGTTGATTAACTCTAGTAAGTGAGAGCTACTGCGCTCGATGGTTTGTAAAGCTTTGATTTGTTGTTCGTTGACGGTGCCAAAGACTTGCTCTTGTAGCCCCTCGCTCATGCCCAGAATGGCGTTAAGGGGGGTGCGGAGTTCGTGGCTCATGTTGGCAAGGAATTCGTCTTTGAGACGGGTAGCACGGGCGAGTTCTTCGTTAGAGGCTCCTAGTTGTTGGTTGCGCTCGGTGAGTTGCTGCTGGGCTTGTTGTCGTTCGGTGAGTTCCTGCTGCAACTGCTTAAATAGGCTAGCTTGTTGAATTGCGATCGCCAACTGGTTGGCAATTTGTTGCAGGAGTTGCGCTTCCGACTCTTGCCATACTCGTTGTTCTCGACAGGCATGGACGACTAAAACCCCCCATAACTTCTTGGTTTGCCCCGGGGCAACCCATCTATGGCTTTCGCTGGTTCGGACTTCTTGCAGGATAGGTGCAACGATTTTGGACTGGACTTGACCAACGCTTGCGTATTCCACCAAGCAATCAGTCCAGATATCGGTCATTACATCGGGGACGATGCGGGGCTTGCCCTGCCAGTACCGGTTGAGGATTTCTTGCGACCACTGTTCGTCCTCCCAGCGATCGTCTTTGAGCGCGGGGAACTCGCTAGACACAGCTTCTTCAACAATTTGACTTCTGCCATCCCCAAATAGCCGGAACACGATAATCCGATCGCCTTGCAAGATTTCTTTGACTTGCTGTGTCACAGCCGCCAAAATTTGGTTGAGATCCAACGATTCGCGAATTTGCTGGGCGATCGCTCCCAAAGTTCGCTGCCGTTGCAGTTGTAAAGCGATCGCATTTTCTGTTTGCTTGCGGATAGCCAGTTCCGATTGTACCTGTTCGTAGAGGTAAGATTGCTGAATTGCGATCGCTAATTGGTTAGCAATTTGTTTAAGTAAATTGATTTCCCAGTCTTGCCATTGGCGCGGACGATCGCATTGATGAACAATCAGCAACCCCCAGAGGGTTTGATTCTGAATAATTGGAACTACGAGTTTGGCTCTGACCTCGATGTCTGCGAGGAATTCAACCAAGCAGGGTACGATTGACTCGTTTTCATCTTCGGTATCGTTGAGGGCATAAACTCTTCCTTGGATATAGCGCTCGTAGTTATCTTCGGGGAAAACCTCTTCTGGGAAGAGGATATCCACGAGCCTAGGCCTATTGGGCGAAACAGATTCAGCAATGGCAGCCCCCGTCCCTTCAGGAAAAACCCGATAAACCAGCGTTCGGTCTGATTGCAATACCTGATGGATTTCCTCAACAGTGCTATTGAGAATCTCGTCCAGATGCAGAGACGATCGCATCCGTTTAGTAATCGCTCCCAGCAAACGTTCCTGTTTTGCTTGTTGTTGCAATCTCTGTTCGGCTTCTTTGCGATCGGTGATATCCTGAAACGTGCCTACCAGACCAATAACATTATCTGAGCAGTCTCGCAGGGGAGCCTTGTGGGTTTCGATAAATATTGGTTTACCATTAGGTAGGGTTAGCGTTTCTTCGATCCCTAATATAGCTTCACCCGTTTCCATTACCCGCCGATCCATCGCACAATACTCGTTCGCCTCGACTTCTTCTTGGCAAATATCTAAATCTTTTTTACCTATACTTTCGGTCGTAGAGGGCAAGCCTAGAGTTTGGGCAAACTGCTGATTGCATCCTAAAAAAACCGAGTCTCGATTCTTCCAAAACACCGCGAGCGGAATGGTATCGAGTACCGTTTGCAGAAACTGCTGAGATTCCTGCAAAGCCTTCTGGGCCTGTTTGCGCTCGCTGATGTCTACTAATACACAAATAGTTTGATCCTCTGAATCTGGGAGGAGTGCGGCTCCGAGCAGGACAGAAATCCGGCTGCCATCCTTACGGTAGTATTCCTTTTCCAAGGAGTCGATCTCGCCATCCTGTGTCAGGCGCTCGAGCGCTAAAAAATCAGCGGGGAGATATTCGGGGGGGGTCATGGCATCCCAATGAATCATCCCAGCATTTAGTTCCTCCCGAGTGTAGCCAACCATCTGTAAGAAGCGATCGTTGGCCTCGGTAATGTTCCCCTGAAAATCGGCAAACATCATGCCGCTCACACAGGAATCAAACACCCGGCGGAAGCGCATTTCACTGCTTTCCCTGGCGAGTTCAGCTTGTTTGCGATCGCTGATATCCGATAAAATTCCCTGGATGCTAATCAATTCCCCTTCAGCATTTATAACGGGTGTGGCGCTGCTTCTCACCCAGATATAATTGCCATCTCGGTGGCGGTGTCGGAACTCATAATCACTTGACTTTTTACCAAGTGTCATATTCTCGCGATAATCAGCAACCACCAAAGAGCGATCGTCGGGATGCACCAGATATATAAACGACTTACCAATCCATGCACTCTCATCCCAGCCAAACATGGTCTTGAATTGCGGTGACAAATAAGTGAGTATGCCATCGGGTTCACACGACCAGATCAAATCATTAGCCCCTTCTACCAGCCGCCGGAATTTAGCTTCACTCTCTGCTAATTCGGCTTCGATCTGTTTGCGATCGCTGATATCGCGGCATACACAAATCAATAATCCATCGTCTGTGAGGGTGAGGGACAGCCCTTCGGCAAAGGTAGAGCCATCTTTACGCATGGCGACAGCCTCTCCCTCCCAAGCGCGATCGCGCCCCAGCACCGGAAAGACTTCCCGCTCAAACCGTTCTAACTCTTGTTGCAAATACAAAAGTTGCCAGGTTTTGCCCAGCAGTTCATGGGGATGTTCGTAGCCAAACAGTTCTAGATGGGCTTGATTCAAATAGAGGTAGGTATCTCCTTGGATAATCGCAATGCCGTCGATCGCTGCCTCAATTGCCGCCAGTTGTATTTTTAGGGTTTCTTCGGTTTGTTTGATATCGCTAATATCGGCAAAATAGCCAACAATCTCGGTTGGGCGACCTTGTTCATCTCGCACTAGGTGCATTGCATCCCGTATCCAAACGTAGTAACCATCGCGATGCAAAAATCGATATTCATGCTGATGAGTGTCGTACTCAAAGAGAGCCGATAGATCGGCCAAAACTCTAGGGGCATCTTCTGGGTGAAGATGGTGAGTCCAGAAGCTGGGGGTCGATACAACTTCTTTTGGCTTGTAGCCCAAAATAGTTTCGATATTTTTGCTGATGAAGGTTGAGTCATAGTCGCGATTGGGCTTACAGCTATAGATCATCGCGGGACTCGATGCCAGAAGAAATTCCAGGCGTTCTTTCAACAGGCGATTTTCTCGCTCTGTCTGTTGGCGATCGGTAATGTCTTGGATCAGGGCCAGCGAATAGAGATGTCCATCATCACCCGATAGGACAGAGGTGGAAATGGAGATAGTGCGCCGCTGTCCATTTTGACACTGGATTTCCCTTTCCACAGCGATCGGGTGCATCTGTCTGCAGTTGGCGATCGCCTCTTCTCGATCTTCTAGATTCGGGTACAAGGTTTGATACCACCCCAGACGGTTAATTTCTTCTAAGGTGTAACCCGTAATCGCTTGCATTTGCTGATTCCAGACTGTGAAGCGGACAAAGGGAAACTCCTCAACTTGATGGAAAACGCACAGCCCTTCTGCCATGTTTTCTACAATTTGTTGACGGAAAGTATTTTCCTGCCGAAGCGTTGCTTCGGCCAACTTGCGATCGGTAATGTCGAAGCCAATGGCTAGATACTCAAAAGGTCGCCTTTGTTCGTCCAAAAAGGGGACGACGGTGGTGGCGACCCAGTACAGGCTACCGTTTTTTGCCCGATTGCAAATTTCACCGCGCCAAATCTGACTGCTGTTAATGGTGCGCCACAAGTCTTGGAAAAAAGCAGGGGGATGATAGCCAGAGTTGACTATGCGATGGCTGTGTCCGATCAGTTCATCGCGGGAGTAGCCAGAGACTACACAGAAGCGATCGTTGACGTAGGATATCACCCCTTCGCGATCGGTGATGACCACAATGGCAGACTGATCCAAGGCTTGTTTAAAGGCTGATAATTCTTGAATTAACTGCTGTCGTTGGAGTTCAGCCTGTTTGCGTCTGCTAATATCCAAGTTGACCCCTATCATGCTCTGGGGATTGCTTTGGGCATCTCGCACGACGACACCATAGGCTTTAATAAAGTGGAGGCTGCCATCGGGATGCACCACTCGAAACTCGGTATCGTATTCTGCCTCTCCTAAGACGGCTTGCTGGAGCAATGTTTCGGTGGCAGTGCGGTCTTCGGGATGTAGGCGGTTTGCCCAAATGTCGTAAGGCAGAGGGGAATCAGATTGTTTTGTGACACCGTACAGTTCGTACATCCGCTCATCCCAAAAGACGGTGTTGTGTGCAAGATCGAAGTCCCAACAGCCGATCGCCCCTGATTTGAGAGACAAGGCGAGGCGATCCGATACTTTCTTTAGTTCCGCTTCTGCACGTTTGCGATCGCTAATATCTTTGGCGATGCCTAAAAAGCCGATAATTTGCTGATTGACATCCTTGAGGGCGGTGATGGAGAGCGACACAGGAAATCGAGAGCCATCTTTGCGGATATAGCTCCACTCTTCTTCGCTGACCAAGCCTTGGCGTGCTTTGGCAACAAAAACCTCAAAGCCGGGGGGAATATTTTGCCCTAGTTCGGCAGATAGTGATGCTGCCCGGTCAATTACCTCATTTGCATCGTGGATGAGCGCGGGGGTGGCTTGGCCGATGATTTCTTGAGCACTGTAACCCAGCATCCTTTCGCCTGCGGCATTCAAGGTCTGGATGATGCCAGTTGGGTCAGTGGAGAGGATCGAGTAATCAGCACAATCGAGGATGGCGCGTTGCAGGCTGTTGACTTGCCAAAGCTCTTGGGTGCGTTCTGCGACTTTGGTTTCTAGCTGTTGGTTGAGTTGCTGGAGTTTTTGTTCGGCTTGTTTGCGATCGCTAATGTCTGTAGTAGTTCCTACATAGCCGACTACTTGCCCGTCTGCATCCAGTTCGGCAACGGACTGCCCATAAACCGACGTTACCCCACCGTCGGGACGTTGAAAGCGATATTCGAGTTGGAAAGAGCGATTTCTTTGGATAGATTGCTCCCATTCGGCGATGACGCAATCGCGATCGTCGGGGTGTAGCCCTTGTTGCCATCCTTCCCCGACGGCGGTTTTTGGGGTGAGTCCGCTGATCTGACACCAGCGATCGTTAACATAGATGCAATTGCCCACAGCATCGGTGCGAAAAATCCCCACGGGAGCGGCTGCCACTAGGGTGGCGTAGCGTTCTTCGCTTTCTTGCAGGCGGACTTCTGTTCGTTTGCGATCGCTAATGTCGGTAATGGTGCCTATATAGCCGCTCCGATGTCCATTTGCATCGAGTTCGGCGACGCACTGCCCATAAACCCACGTTACCGTACCGTCGGGACATTGAAAGCGATATTCGAGTTCAAAAGAGCGGTTACCTTGAATGAATTGCTTCCATTCGGCCATGACCCAATCGCGATCGTCGGGGTGCACTCCTTGTTGCCATCCCTGTCCGATAGTGGCTCCTGGTGTGAGTCCGCTGATCTGAAAGTAGCGATCGTTGACATAGGTGCATAGCCCCGTAGCATCGGTGCGAAAAATCCCCACCGGAGCAGCAGCGGCAAGGGCGGCGTAGCGTTGTTCGCTCTCGATCAGGGTGGCTTCGATCCGCTGTCGCTTTACCAGTTCCTTCTGCAATTTTTGCTGGATCGTGGATTGCCCAAGGGCGATCGCCACCTGTAGAGAAACTTGTCGCAGGAGTTCGATCTCGTCAGTCGTCCAAGAGTGTGCACTGGCTCGATAACTGGCGATCATTAATCCGCGCAGTTGTTCCTCAATCACGATCGGCACCATCAGCTTGGCGCGAATATCAAACCCCACTAACATTTCCTGATGGCACTGGGTCATTGGTTCGCCGTAGATGTCGTTGATGATGCGAATTCTGCCCTGGCGATAGGGTTCAAGCCATTCTGGGCTCATGCAAGGATCGTGGGCTTCCCTATGAAGCACCGATCGCCCCGTGTCAGTAATCGCTTCCGCAATCACGGTGCCGCTAAAGTCAGGTTGAAACTGGTAAATGATGACGCGATCGCACCCCAGAAGCGAGTGACTTTCCTGTAGCGTAGTCTGCAGAATATCTGACAAATTCAGGGACGAGCGGATCTGGTCGGCAATGGTATTGAGAAGTTGTTCTCGATCGGCCTTTGCTTTGAGGGCGACTGTCCGAGCTTCCACCTGCTGCTCGAGCTCAAGGTTGCGATTTGCCAGCAGCGCCACCTTTTCCGCTTCTAGGCGCACCACCTTCTCTTCCCACTTCTGGACCAGTTTGTATAGCTCCAGCGGGTTGAGGGCTTGCAGCAAACTGGTCTGGGTGACGATGCCTAATAGTTCTCCTAGCTCCCCTGTCACCGCCAACCGACGGATCGATCGCTGTTCCACGATCTGCTGCACAGTCCAGAGCGAATCGTCGGGTCTAACGGCAAAAATCGGCGTACTCATTACCGCCTGAGCCAGACAGGTTTCCAGGTTCAAGCCCAATGTCTGAAATTGCACAATATCCCGCTCGGTGAGAATCCCCACTGGAATTTGTAGCGGTTGAGTAGAGATTCCGCCTGGGTGTACAATCACCACGGAACTGACGCGATGCTCTGCCATAAGTTGGGCGATCGCCAGTAGGGAAGAATCTGGCGCAGCACAAATCACTTCGCTGGTCATCACTTCTGCTACCATACGCAACCGCAGCAGGTCGATCGGTCTAGAGGTTTGGCGCAGACTTTCGTGAGTCACTAGGCCCACTAGGCGATCGAGATCGTCCAGGATTGGTAAATGGCGAATGTGGTGCTGCTGGAGCAGATTAATCGCAAAAAATAAATCGGTGAAGGCGGACTCGCGGAGGGTGACGACGGGGTGTGCCATCACCTCCCGGAGCACCAAATTCTCCAAGGAACGCTGTTGGGCACTCAGCCGCACCACGTCTCGCTCGGTCAGTACGCCGACCAATTGCTCGTTTTCCACTACCAACACGCAGCTCGATCGCGCCTCTAGGTGGAGGTCGTCGAGTTGACCGTCGGCCGTTCTAGGGGTGTTGCAGAGCGATCGCACGCCGCTCATTTGGGCGATCGCATCCATCACCGTCGTATCGGGCGAAACCACCAAGGGTTCCCGGACGATCGCAGTCCTCAGTTCTATTGGAGTGAGAGCCGTAGTACGCATGAACATGAGTTTATAGGGTTTTATTGCTGATTATTTTTTTAAACACTTCGCCTTAAACACATGAGCTGATAGCGTAGCTTGGCGTCAGCCATAGTAACGAGAATAGTTACTTAGCTGCACGACATTCTCTAAATATTATATTTACTTACAGTTCGCTTTTGCATGAAATGAGTTAGGGAAATTAGGCGACTATAAAATAACGATTTCTTATCAATTTCATGAGATAATAAAAATCTAAAGTAACGCTCTTTCATCTATTTCATGAGATAATAAAAACCCAAAGTAACGCTCTTTCATCTATTTCATGAGATAATAAAAAAAGAAAGTGCCGTAAACCCTTTACGACTATGTTGAAGCTCGGAGAACTCGGCGTAAAGATAAAATTTGTTGACGATTGACGATTACGGTGAATTATACAGAGCATACAGAACACTATTCCCCGAAGTGAGAAATTGTGAGGCATTTAATTACTTTCATGTGGGATTTTTCTGATAGGAAGCGTAAAACACTACCAGCAATATCTCGTGTAGTGGGATTAAGCAATCAACAAAAACTCTGGGATTTTCTAAGCGAATTAATTGAAAATTAGAAGGCTTGAGAGAGCTAGATTAAACCTTATTCTACAACAACTACCAGCATTATAATTTTTTATAATTATTGTTGATAAAGTAGGAGATTTAAAAGAAAGGGAATATAACCGATTCTCTAAAACGAGGTCAACACCCAAATATAGTTTTAGTAAGTAGGCGTGAGAAAATAAAACTCTGTTAAAGATATAAGTGACTACAGAGAATGTTTCTACTGAGTAAACTAAATATATGGGGGCTATATTAAGGGTATTTTTGACTCAAAAGCAAGACAAAAATCTCTGAGAATTGAGAACGGCGGATGGAACACAAAAACTTAAGTACGCCCGCCCTTTTAGTTAGATTAAATGCACATGGCTGGTACGTTGGAAAAATAGCTGCTCCGGATTAATTGAACTCCACAAACAGGGAAATAGGTTTTACATAAATGGCACAAACTATGAACGAAAAAGGTTTGGTTATTTCGTGACCGCTTTTTAAAACCGAAGTTAAAAGAAGAAGACATAGAGTTTTTATAATAATGCCTCAAAAAAAACTCCTTACATACAACAGGGTTATATTAGAAATTATAAAAAGAGCGTTCTATTATATTAAGTCACAAGGAATTAAAAAATACTAAATAAAAGGGTTTATTTGCCAATGAGGGAGGAAGAGTCATAAAGGAAACCAGGAAGCTGTATTACACCAAATTAAACCAGACCTAGATATGTTGGAATGAACTGGATGGGTGGAAGAAATTGAGTGAAAATATTTGTTTCAATGAGGGTTTTGTGCATGGAGTGAACCTGGTTACACTTATTACCAACGAGGGGAGTAAAAACTGCTGAAATAAACGAAACGGCGGGATCGTAAATTATTGTAGGAATTTTATAACATTAAATTAGCTGGGTTTGCGGTTTGGTAATTTGGTTTATTTAGCGAAAACTTTATATCAAGCTCATGGAACAATAAGCCCAAAAATATGTTAAGATTAGACGCTCCAGCATCATCATCCAAAACAACTAATAATACACCGATTTCAAGAATTACAACGAATAATAAAAAATAGGTTTTACCTATTTTTTATTATCCAAATATGGTGCCGACATAAACCAAATTTAATTGGAGTGGCAACCCATGAAAAAAGATGAATTAGGGGGAGAGATATTTGACTTGAAGTTAGAAGTCGCCACGCCGTAATTCATAGATTAGAAGTTAGAGGAGAAAGAGGAAACTACCGTACACAATCTGTTAAATTTCACTTTAATCACGATACTTAATATTTAGTTACATAAAGATTGTTCTTCCCGCCTACCTACTTAAGCTACAGCTTATTAGTCTACCGAACCGCAGGCTGGCTTATTTGCATCTACCTACTTATTTATTCGGTGATTTATTCCCTCGCGAGTGGAGCCATACCTTTTTATTAAGAATAAAATATCACATGAAGTATCCAGAAACCTGGTTTCTTAAGGTCAGTGCCTCCTGGAAGCTCCGAAAGCGGCAACGAGAAACCGGGTTTCTTAGGCAAGGTAAGAGCATCCTAATTTACAAAAATTATCACATTAAATATCAATGCGGTACTCTCAAATCCGCCGCGAGTTAAGGTAGACTGAATTGTCAGTGCGTGAATTATTCACAGGTTAGCATCTATGCAGCTCAAACATCTGAATCAGCCTTCACAAGAACTCTCTACCTCTTGCGAGCATAACATCAAAGAGACCCAGCCACCAAAGCCCAATTATTTCGCTCAAATAGCCCGTTCCTTGGGCAACCTCAGTATTCATGACAAAATCTGCCGTGGGTACGCACTGGCTCTTTGTGTTGCGATTGGGGGAACGACTGTCGGGATGTTGGTGGGCACTCATTACTATCGCAGAACTAACAATCAAGTACACCTCGATCGAGAAACTCAGCTTTTACATAAGTTGCAGGTGGCTTTAGTGCGGACGCAAAACAGCCAAGAGTGGCTGATTTACGGCATCGACAAGCCCCAAATATTTGACAGCAAATACCAACAGCTACAAAAGAATATTTACAGCTTAAAAGAGTTACTATCTGAAGTTAAGAAACCTAAATACCTGAAACAAATAAAAGGGATAGGGAAATTTAGAAATACTTGCGATTCGCTACTGTCTAATTATATTTATCAACTAGAAATAGTTAATAAAAAAATTAGTCAGTTGCCCAATAACCCCGCTCAACAAAGCGTAAAACGTAAGTTGCTGTCGAATGTCGCTCGAAATAAAACAGGGTTGCAACTAGATACGGCTGTCAATGATATAGCAGCAATTATCGATCGCGCCCAAGAGCAAGAAGATGCAGGGCGGGAGGATCTGCTGCGAGCCCAGGCGCTGCGGGTGCAAATAATTTTGGGTAGCATGGCACTGTCGATCGTCGTTGCAGCAGTGCTGGCGGGCTTCACCAGTCGGGCGATCGCCAAACCCCTCGCCGCTGTAACTAAAATTGCTCAGCGAGTCACTGAAGAATCTAATTTTCAGTTGCAAGTACCAGTTACCAGCACCGATGAAGTGGGAGTATTAGCAGCTTCGCTGAATCAACTGATTCAGAAAGTAAATCAGTTGCTAGAAGAATTGAAATCTGAACAACAAACCCAGATACTTCAAAATGAGAAAATGGCAACTTTAGGGCGGATGTTAGCCGGTGTTGCTCACGAAGTTAACAACCCAATCAATTTTATCTATGCCAATATCGACCCAGCCCGAAATTATGTTGAAGATATTTTAGATTTGCTCAAAACTTACGAAACAGAAATTGCCAACCCGCCTGCCGCAGTGCTGGCGAAAGGCGAAGAAATAGACATCGATTTTCTGAAAGAAGATTTGATCAAAATATTTGACTCGATGCAAGTAGGCGCTGAAAGAGCCAAAGCTATTATCTTAAGTTTGAAAGATTTTTCTCGCCTCGATGAGGCTGCCCCTCATCCCGTCGATTTGCACGCCTGCATAGACAGCAGTTTGCTGATTCTCAACAGCCGAATAAAACAAGGCATTGAAGTGGTGTGCAATTACGGGAACATCCCGAGTATTGAAGGCTATATGGGTTTGCTTTACCAGGTATTTGTGAATCTTCTGAACAATGCACTAGATGCTGTGGAAGAGAAAGCAAAAATTGAGAAAACCAGCTCTGAGGAGGCGAAAAAACAATCGGCTTCGGACTCAAGCAAACAAGGAACACCGAGTTTTTCGCCGAGAATTGTGATTGCTACAGAATACTTGGACGACGACTCCGTGGTAGTGCGAATTTCTGATAACGGTATGGGAATAGCGCCCGAGAGTCAAGAAAAAATGTTTGAAACATTCTTTACTACTAAACCGAGAGGTGTAGGTACTGGTTTGGGATTGGCAATTGGTCGCGAAATTATCGTCCAGAAACACGGGGGAACGATTAACTTTTGGTCGGAGGTGGGAACGGGGACGGAATTTTCGATCGCCCTGCCGATTAAGTATGAGGATTCAATGCCAAATGCGCTCTTACCACCTCCAATTGCTCGGGAATCAAATTCCATAGGCAACGATAAAGTGCCAACCCAGGCCGAAAAAAGAGGAACTGTAAAAACTTAAAAATCATCCGTTTTTATCCCTGTTGGAAAAAAGAATGCAACTGCAAGCAAGCTCCCCAATCTGATGTCATAATTCATTCCATCTCTAAAATCTAAAATCTAAAATCTAAAATTGTATGAGATTGCTTACTGACTGGCTGTCGCTACCCCACTGGGTGAGTGATAATACCAAAATAAAAACTATTTTCCATAATCTTGAAAAACAGGATTTGCTATAATTTAAAGTTGAGCAATCACTGTACGGAGCGAAAATTATGGGACTATTTGACCAAATTTTGAGCGCGATCGACAATCCCAACCAACAAGCAAGCCCCAATCAGTTGGGCAACATTCTCGGTGCGGTAGAGCAGTTGAGCGGCAACCAGGGCATCGATGCGGGTACGACTCAGCTAGCAATGTCGGTTTTGGGCGGACACGTGCGATCGGCATTGCAAAACGTGCGATCGCAGTCGGGAGACGCACAAGCTCAACAACTTGTCAACCAATTTAGCGGTACAAATCCCAATCCCCAAGCGGTACAGAGTTTGTTCGGAGCCGGCCAACTGACGCAAATAATAGCCGATATCGCCCAAAGAACCGGTTTAAATAACGCCACAGTGCAAGCGATGATACCTGTTTTGGTGCCGCTCGTACTGAATTTGCTACAAACCGGCGGCAACGCCCAAAATCCTGCCCAGGGCGGAAATCCCGTTTTGAATACGTTTTTAGATGGAGATGGAGACGGCGATGTAGATATTACTGACGCCATGTCGATGGCTAGCCGCTTTTTGAATCAGCGCCGTTAATTTGGGATTTTTGTAACTGCAGATATCAGCGGATGGACACAGATGAACGCAGATAGGATTTTATCTGCGTTTATCTGCCTTCATCTGCGGTTAAAAAATTTCCAACTTTAACCCAAACCCAAATCAGTCACAGCACCGACACTGCTAGAAGAAACCAACTTAGCGTATTTAGCCAAAACGCCCCTAGTATAGCGAGGTTTAGGAGGCTGCCAAAGAGCCCGCCGCTGCTCCAATTCTGCATCAGAAACATTGAGCTGCAACAAGCGATTTTGAGCATCAATCGTAATTGAATCGCCCTCTTGTACCAAAGCAATTGTCCCGCCAACTTGCGCTTCGGGTGCCACGTGCCCGACAACCATGCCGTAAGTTCCGCCAGAGAAGCGGCCGTCAGTAATTAACCCGACAGAATCCCCCAAACCAGCGCCAATAATTGCCGAAGTTGGTGCTAACATTTCGCGCATTCCCGGCCCGCCTTTGGGCCCTTCGTAGCGGACGACAATCACATCTCCGGCTTGAATTTTGCCCGCTAAAATTGCCTCCAAACAATTTTCTTCAGATTCAAATACCCGCGCTGGGCCAGTAATTTGCGCTTTTTTAACGCCAGTAATTTTAGCAACGGCTCCTTCTGTTGCCAGATTTCCCCTGAGAATTGCTAAATGTCCTTGGGCGTAAATCGGGTTGTTCCAAGGGCGGATGACATCTTGGTCGGTGCGGGGTTCGGCTGGAATATCTGCTAACACTTCCGCAAGAGTTTGACCGGTAATTGTCAGCGCGTCTCCGTGCAGCAAACCCTGTTCTAGCAGGATTTTCATTACTTGGGGAATGCCGCCGGCTTTGTGCAAATCGGTTGCTACGTATTTGCCGCTGGGTTTGAGGTCGCACAGCACCGGCACTTTCGCTCGAATAGTTTCAAAATCGTCGAGGGACAACTCAACGCCGATCGCATTGGAAATGGCTAATAAATGCAGCACAGCATTGGTTGAACCGCCGACTGCCATGATTACCGCGATCGCATTTTCAAAGGCCTTGCGAGTCAAAATTTGGCTCGGTAACAACTGTTTGCGGATCGCTTCCACCACCACTTTTGCAGATTCGGCAGCGCTGTCAGCTTTTTCGGCATCCTCAGCAGCCATTGTCGAAGAATAAGGCAAACTCATGCCCATCGCTTCAAAAGCACTCGACATCGTATTTGCTGTGAACATTCCGCCGCAAGAACCCGCACCCGGACAAGCATTCTGTTCCACTGCATTGAGTTCTGTTTGGTCAATTTTGCCCGCGCTGAATTGACCGACTGCTTCAAAAGCGCTGACAACGGTTAAATCCTTTCCGTTGTGGTGTCCTGGTTTGATCGTGCCGCCGTAAACAAAAATAGCAGGAATGTTCATGCGGGCGATCGCAATCATCGCCCCCGGCATATTCTTATCGCAACCGCCGACAGCCAGCACCCCGTCCATACTTTGGCCGTTGCAAACAGTTTCTATCGAATCCGCAATCACATCTCTCGACACCAGAGAATATTTCATCCCTTGAGTTCCCATCGAGATCCCGTCGCTGATAGTAATCGTACCGAACATCTGCGGCATCGCCCCAGCTTCCTTTGCACCCGCAGTGGCCCGCAAAGCGAGCTCGTTCAATCCCATATTGCAGGGCGTAATCGTGCTGTACCCGTTGGCAATCCCCACAATCGGCTTAGTGAAATCGCCGTCACCAAAACCGACTGCCCGCAGCATTGCTCGGTTGGGCGCGCGCTGCACGCCCCCAGTCACAGCTTGGCTTCTCAAATTTTCAGGCATTTTAAAATTTCCTTTGTCTGTTGACAGTTGACCGTTGACAGTTGACAGTTGACCGTTGTTCAGTTGTCAACTGCCAGCTCGCCCAAAAACGAATACAAGTTTCCGATAATCGTCGTGGTGAGCCCATAATTTTAGACCAAAGTTCCGGCTCCCAGATGAATCTGTGGAGCAAATCTAAAATCTAAAATCTAAAATCGACTGACTCAGTGCCGAGCGCCGAGAGTTTTACCCTATTGTTGATTTTCTCAGAAGCTTTGATATTTGTCAGACCTTTTAGGAGGCAGTGGCACAGCAGTGCCCGGAAAGCCGTGCAAAGATTCTACAGATACTACAGCGTGCAGAGTGAATACCGTGGTTATCTGGGATGATGTGGTAACACCCATCACTCTAACGTTTAAAAAAATTGCGAGGCGAATGACATGGAGGCCGATCGAATTCTGAGGCAATATGCGGCCGGAGAAAGAAATTTTCGAGAGATTAACCTCGTCGGGGCCGACTTAAAAGGGGTAAACCTCAGCGAGGCTAACTTTACCAGATCGAATTTCCAAGACGCAAACCTCAAAGGCGCTAACCTGACGGGAGCGAACTTGCGCGAGGTGAAATTGGCAGGGGTGGACTTGACGGAAGCCAACCTCAGCGAAGCAAATCTCATCGGTACCGATTTGAGCCGCGCCAATCTCAGCGGGGCTAACCTGATGGGAGCCAACCTGCGCGGCTCAATGGCCAGAGAAGTCAACATGACCAAAGCTAATTTGACCGAAGCTAATTTGACCGAAGCCAACTTTACCGAAGCGAATTTGTTTGCGGCCAACTTAACCGACGCTAGCATGATTCGCATTAATTTGATGAAGGCAAATTTGAGTTGGTCAACTCTCAAAGCGGTAAACCTGACAAATGCCATTCTTAGCCAGTCGCTTTTAGAAAGAGCTAACCTGAATCAGGCAATTCTCAGCGGGGCGATGCTCAGCGGGGCTAACCTGACTGGTGCAGACTTGCGCCAAGTAACGATGGTGGGAGCTAATCTGAGCGAAGCTAATCTGAGCAATGCTAATTTGAGAGTTGCTAATGTGAGTTGGTCAACGCTAGCAAAAGCTAATTTGAGCGGTGCTAATTTGTACCGTGCCAAGCTGTGCTGGTCTAATTTTAGCGGGGCTGTTTTGTTGGAAGCGGTTTTGATTGACGCTAATCTCAATCGAACTAACTTCCGCGATGCAGATTTGAGGCGGGCAATTATGCCGGACGGCACGACTAATGATTCTTAAAATTTGATTGTTAACTGTTAACTGTTGACTGTTGACTGTTGACTGTTGACTGTTAACTGTTAACTGTTGATTAATAACTAATGACTATCACTGAATTATTGATTCTCGGTGCTGCAGGAATTTTTGCCGGAATTCTAGCTGGATTTTTGGGTATCGGTGGCGGTACGGTGCTCGTACCTTTGTTGGTTGCTCTCAAGTACGCCCCGGTACAAGCGGTTGCTACTAGCGGTTTGTCGATCGTCATTACAGCTATTTCTGGCAGTATCCAGAATTGGCGCATGGGCTACCTCAGCTTGAGCCAAGTCGCAGGCATCGGATTTCCAGCCGTCATTACCGCACAAATCGGTGCTTATTTGGCGGGGATATTTCCGCCTTACTTGCTGTTACTTACTTTTGGGTTGTTGCTGTGGCTCAATATTTATTTGATTGAAGTTCGCAAGCACCTGACAGCTAAGAAGAAAGCGGAAGCAGAACAAGAGGAACTAAGAGGAGAAGCAGGACAAGGAGACAAGGCTCAATTACCAATTACCAATCACGAATTACCCAATAATTCTAATATTTTATTCAATCCAACTTTTGCTAAAATTGCTACCGGCAGTGCTGCGGGTTTATTAGCCGGTTTGTTCGGCGTAGGCGGCGGCGTAATTATGGTTCCCCTGCAAATTTTGCTGTTAGGAGAAAGCATTAAAACCGCAATTCAAACCAGCTTAGGTGTCATCGTCATCACGGCAATTTCGGCGACGGCGGGACACGCGGCGCGCGGCAATGTTTTGTGGGTTGTGGGGTTGATTCTGGGGGGCGGCGGTTTGTTGGGCGCGCAGGTGAGCACGCGGTTTTTGCCGAGATTGCCCGATCGCATTGTTAGTTTAGCTTTTCGATCGCTCTTGGCAATCTTATCGATTTATGTTTTCTGGCAAGCTTGGCAAAAATTTAGTAACGGGTAATTGGTAATTGGTAAGGTGCGCGGCAGAAGAGCCCCCTACAAAAAAATCCCGGAAGGTACCCGCGCAGCACCCTACGAAAAATGAATAAGTAAGACTAATTTGCTGATAGTTTCTTCACGGCACGAGTCAGACGCTGCAAATAAGGCTTGACAATTTCTTGATTTTGCCTCTGCAACTCGGAAACTTGCTGCTGCAAATGCTGAATCTCGGTTTGCAACATCCCTGTGTCTATTGTGGGTCGATCGAGCAAATCCTGCAATTGCTTCAGAGAACCTTGGATTTGATCCAAGTCTACTTCGTTCGATCGCTCCTGCAACTGAGCCGTAATAGTTTTAACTTCAGTTAACTTTTCGCCCATCAATAAAAATCGGACGTTGACATTTTCCCAATCATGCTCTCTCAGGGCGCTATTTTCCAAAAGGCGGACTTTCTGCTGCAAATCCGACAGTTGCGTGTTGAAATCCTCAGAATCGGCCGGAAGCGCCTGCGCTTGGCGTTCGAGGGAGGCTACGGCAGCTTGTACCTCGGCGATGACGCCGGATTCCAAGCCGAGGAGTTTCTGCTGCAAGTCGGAGACGGCGGTGTAGAGTTCTGCAGGTTCTCCAGGTAGTATCTGAACTTGCTGCGATCGAGGTTCTACTGCGGCCTGTACGTCCGCGATGGCAGAATTTGCCTTTTGTTGCATTTGTTGCTCGAAACGCTGGCGATTGGCGAGATTTAGCGAGAGTGCTGCGGTTAAGGGGGCGGCAGCGTAGAGAATTTGGTTCGACAATACAGCAGTAATCGTGCCAATTGCTGAACCAGCCACAGAGGCGTATTCTGCCAATTCTAGCCAGTCCGGCTGGTTCGGGGCACTTCTCAAAGCTGGGAATGATGCTTTTTCAATCTTCTGCATAGCCTTTTAGTCGTAGTGGGATAGATGGCGATAGGGACATGATAAAAGCGATCGGCAAATAAATCAGGGCTATTTGTCAAAATTTCCGGATTGTGGTATTCTCATTGACCGAAAGCATCCAGCATACAAGCCCCCGGATTCATCCGTGGAGAAATAAAAAACCTGTATCCGACAAACAAGGCCCCGAATTTATCCGTGGGGTCAATGCTTCAATTCTTTAATCTAAAATCTAAAATCTAAAATCGATTGACCTCCTGCCGAATACCTTCTGACTTCAAAACGGTCAGTCTCAGGTAAAATTCAGGATTAAGTCGATCGCTTAAGAGTTAACCATTAACCGCCGTCTGTCAGGAGTCTACAGAAAATGGGTCTCAAGATTATTGAAAGCTACGATAGCAGTTTTGTCCTCGAACCCGATGCTAAAACGGCACTGTTCGGTTTGTTAACCGGTGAAAGCTTTGTCAAACAAGTAGCGCTACAATTGCAATGCTCGCGCATTGAGTTTGCCGAGTTACTTTTTCAGCCAGTCCCTTACAGCAGCGAGACGCCGAAGGGAATGCCTGCGGAATTTGAAAAGTATCATCAATCGAGCGATTTTGCGATCGTCAACGTCCCGCCTAATTTCATGTTCCAAGCCAAAATATTTAAACCCAGCCGCCTCTGTGCCGTTTATCGAGTTTTTAAGAGTTAGGTAAAGGCTGGTTAATCTGTGGTTAAATCTAAAATCTAAAATCTAAAATCTAAAACCGGATGACAGAAGACATTCAATCTCTCGCCAGCTTAGAATTCATTCCATACATAGACTCCGAGGGGAAATTGCCCGATTTTGTTCAGGGAAAAATCGGCGTTTACGCGATTTTTGACAGCGAGAAAGTCCTGCAATTTGTCGGCTATTCTCGGGACATTTACCTCAGCCTCAAACAGCATTTGGTACGCCAAACCCAATATTGCTACTGGCTGAAAGTCCAAACTATTGACAAGCCCAGCCGCACTATCCTAGAAAGCATTAGAGAAAGTTGGATTGCCGAAAACGGTTCCAAACCCCAGGGTAACGGTGCCGATGCTGCCAAGTGGAACGATCCCATCGACACCAAAACTGTGATGACTACCGAAGAAGTTGCAAATTATGAAGGTATCTTTGCCGATGAAATTGCCAAAGATAAATTGTTGAAAAATGTAGCGCGGCGCGTGGAAAATGAAATTTTCTCGCTGTTGAAAGCTCGCGGCGTAACTGAAGAAATCCGGTTTAATCCCAAGCTAAAAACTAGCGGATTGCTGGATTTAAAGTAAATACCGCTCACCCGGCACTCCCCCAGGGAATGAATTCCCTGTCTAATAGCGAATGTCCTCTAAAAGAGGACTGAATAATCTATTAGTCCTCGGAAGCGAGGACTTTCGCTTTGAGGCAGGGGTTTCAACCCCTGACGGACTGACGGAATATCGGTTTTACTTTAAGGGAACACCAATAGCCATTGCCGTGTCCATAATTTCCGTGCCGCGACAGCTTAATGCCGTTTCCCTACAGATGCTCGCGTACAATCTATGTGATATATTCTCTGGGTCTGATTAAATTTTAAAAGGTTAAAATTTATTAAGATTTAACACATATCGGAATCTGCAAAATTAACTCTGTTCCTCGGCCCGGAGCAGAAATACAACTGATTTGACCTCGATGTTTTTCCACTACAATATCGTGACTAATGGCCAACCCTAATCCAGTACCGCGACCTACAGGCTTCGTAGTAAAAAATGGGTCAAATATCTGGTGGCGCACTTCCTCACTCATCCCACAACCGTTATCGGCAATGTGAATAACAACGGATTTATAGTTTTGAGCGGCTAATTTGGAGTCTTGATTGTCCAGGGCCGATTCTGACTCAGAACTTACTGAAGTGCTGATGGTAATTTTTCGGGGAGACGGTTGAGTTTCCAGGGCATCAATAGCATTAGTTAGCAGGTTCATGAACACCTGATTTAACTCACTGGCGTAACAGGTGACTCTTGGCAATTGGCTGTAGTGTTTAATGACCTCTATCTCACCAGCTTTGTTCGCTCCCTTCAACCGGTGCTGCAAAATAACTAAAGTATTGTCAATGCCTTCATGAATATCCACTGGCTTGTACTTTTGTTCGCCAAGGCGGGAGAATTTCCGCAAAGACATCACAATTTCGCTAATCCGAGAAGCACCCTCTGTCATCGACTTCAGCAGTTTTGGATAATCCTCTGCGATGAATTCGGGTTGAATCTCGTCCAGTTCGCCGATAATTTCTGCAACGGGGTGGGGGTAGTAATGTCGGTACAATTCGACGAGGCGAAGCAAATCTCGCGCATAGTCCGCCGCTAGAGCAATATTACCGTAGATAAAGCTGACGGGATTGTTGATTTCGTGAGCAATTCCTGCCGCTAGCTGACCTAAAGAAGCCATTTTTTCCTTCTGTATTAACTGAGCTTGAGTTTTCTTTAGTTCAGTTACGGTTTGTTCGAGTTCCTTGGCATAGGATTGTGTTTGTTGGAACAACTGGCGCTGCACGAGTTGATTTGAAACGCGGGCGAGAACTTCTTGTTCGTGAAACGGTTTTGTGATATAATCTATACCACCAACTTCAAAAGCTGTGACTTTATCAAACACTTCATTTAAAGCACTGATAAAAATAACCGGAATGTCCTTGGTTGTGGGAGAAGCTTTCAATGCTTGGCAGACTTTGTAGCCGTCCATACCGGGCATCATGATGTCGAGCAAAATCAAGTCAGGAGGAGTTAACTCGATCGACCGCAGCGCTAGTTTGCCGTCGGGTGCGGTGCGTGTTTTGTACCCTTGCTGCGAGAGTATTTGAGCTAAAAGTTGCAAATTAGCCGGAATATCATCAACAATTAAAATATTCCCTTTTAAGGCGGGAGTTGGTTCGGAATTCATATTTAGTTCCGTAAAATAACCTTTATAGGTTTGTAGTGAGTACGATCGCCCTCATAAAACCCCCTCGGACGATCGTACTCACTACAAACCTATCTCATATCCTTATTATTTTGGTTCGGGATGGATGAGAGCTAGTATTTGATTGAACTGAAACTCGTTAGCCAATGCGGCTAGAGCGCTTGCTAAAGCGTCATTGCGATCGCGCATTTGCTCAATTTGGAGCAGAATTAACTCTAAATCGCACTCAATTGTGGCTTTCTCTAAAGCTGCCAGCCAATCTGCGGGTAAAGCTGCCAGAGTCTCTGGAGTCGGAGCCTCGATTGAAGTTGACTCGGGAACACTCTCCGGTTCACCGTAAATGTAACGCACTCCCAGATGTTTGTGCAGGGTGGCAAAAATTTCTGTATCTCGAAAGGGTTTGTGGATAAAGTCATCGCAATCATCTGATACAGTAACGGTTTGCGCTTCCTCGGCGTTACCGGCACTCACGGCAATAATTGCCGTAGCTTGACCTTTAACGGTGGCTTTAATGCGTTTGGTCGCTTCATGTCCATCCATCACGGGCATCCACATATCCATAAAAATTAAGTGTGGCTCAAAACTCGACCACTTTTCAATAGCTTCTATGCCGTTGGTGGCTTCTTGGAGTTCAAAGTTAAAGGCAGCGAGGAGTTTGATCAGCAGTTGGCGGTTATCAGATCGATCGTCCACAATCAAAATACGATAGCGCGGCTGGTTGCGTTCCAGCGCTATCACCCGACGCGGTGGCTCTACGGGTTGAGTCGCCGGGGCATCAACGGCGCTGACGGGGATATCAAACGCGAAGGTGGTGCCGCGTCCTACTTCACTGCGTACAGTAATCAGGCCGCCCATCAGCTTGACAAACTGTTGGCTGATAGCCAGTCCCAAGCCTGTTCCTTGCTGAGATTTGGTTCCTGTTTTGGTTTGCACAAAGGTTTGAAAAAGTTTATCTAACTCATCAGCAGCTATGCCGGCACCCGTGTCTTCTATTTCAAAATGTAATTGGTAATTACTGATTGGTAATTGCTGAGCTTCCCCCTCCCTAACCGCACTTACTCTTACCCTAATTTCTCCTTCTTTCGTAAACTTAATGGCGTTAGAGAGGAGATTGATTAAGACTTGGCGCAACTTAAGTTGATCGGTTTGTACGTATTCGGGAGTTTCGCTAGAGCAGTCAAATATTAACTGCAATTGTTGCTCCCTTGCCTGGAGTTGAAACATCTCTTGCACATCGTTCAACAGGCTCCTTAATTGAAAGTCTGTTGGGTTGATTGTCATGCGTCCCGCCTCTATTTTGGCTAAATCTAATATTTGATTGATTAGAGCGAGCAAGTGTTCTCCGCTGCGGTTGATAATGCGGATATTTTCCTGTTGTTCGCGATTGAGGTTGGTCGAACGCTGCATCAATTGCGAGAATCCCAGAATTGCGTTTAGCGGGGTGCGAAGTTCGTGGCTCATATTCGCCAGGAAAGTGCTTTTGGCAAGGTTGGCGGCTTCTGCGGCCCACGCGGCTTGTTGAAGCTGTACTGCTTGCTGTTGAGTCGCTTCGAGCAATTGAGCTTGTTGTAAGGCCACTCCCAGTTGAGTGCTAATTTGCAGCCCAATATTGATTTCAGCTTCGCGCCAAGTGCGGGGTCCAGAATTTTGATAGCTGGCGAGCAAACCCCAAAGTTGACTGCCGCAAAATATGGGAAAAATAACGTAGGCTGTAGCTTGAAATTGTTTTAACAGTTCTATGTAACAAGGGCTCAAGCTAGCGCTGTATATGTCTTCAATTATGCGGTAAGGAACGCCTCTAGCGTACATACCGCCTTGATTTTTTTGTAGATAAGTATCCAGCACTGGTGTACCGCCGGCTTGCATAGTTTTCACGGTACAGCGAGAGTGTTCGACGAGAGTGTTTGGCACATTACAATCGTCGGTTTCTTGGATCAGAGATATCCAGCCGGGAGCCATTGATTCGGCAACAAATTCCCCGCTCCAATCAGGATTAAAGCGATAGATACCGACACGATCGCATTTTAGGGTTTGTCGCAGTTCAGAGGTTGTGGTTTTGAATATTGTGTCAATATCTAAGGATTGACGGATGCGCTCGATCGATCGGGCGATGGCTTGTTCTCCCTGGGCGCTTTCTCGCAAAGCTGACTCGGCTTGTTTGCGATCGCTAATATCCAAAACAGTGCCGAACAAACGGATCAACTGCCCTTTTTCATCATAAATCGGTTTTCCTCGAACTTCTATGTAACTGAGCGAGCCATCTCTTCGCATCAGCCGCAAATCAATTTCAAAGCTTTGTCCCGACATAGCTTGCTCGCGCACCATTGTCAGATAGCGCGATCGATCTTCTGGATGAAAACGCTCGATTAATTGTTCGGTTGGCAGGGGTTTTTGAGTAGGATCGAGCTCGTAAATGCGATATAGTTCTTCACTCCAAGTGGTTGTTGCTGTGGCGATATCGTGTTCCCAACTGCCAATACGGGCAATTTTTTGGGCTTCCAGCAGTCGAGATTCGGCAAACTGGCGATCGCTAATGTCGCGCGCTACCCAAACCGCAGAGCTATCCGACAGCGGCGAAATTTTAGCAGCAAACCAAACTTCTTGGTTATTAATCTGCAGACTGTAATCAAAACTAATAGTTTGTTTTGTTTCCAAGGCCTGTAGAACTTGAGCGAAATAAATCTCCTCGCTTTCCTCATCAAAAAATTGTTCCATGATGGAGTCGATCTGATTCGTGTGATAGTTGTATTGAAAAATTCCCTTAGTGGGTATAATTTGGATGGTTTTTTCTTGGAAATCAAAAATCAATACAATATCTGTAATCGACTCAAATATTTTTACAAATTGCTCAGTCGAAGAGTAAAGTTTTTGCTCGAGCAATTTGCGATCGGCAATTTCATGTTGTAATAGTTCGTTAGCACCAGCTAAGGCGCAGCTACGTTCTGAAACTTCGGCTGCTAAAGTGCGATTGTAGTCAGTTAATATTTTTTCAGAGTGTTTGCGCTGTGCGATGTTATAAAAAGCATTGATGGCATAAATAATGTTTCCGCCTTCGTCAAAAATTGGTGTGGCGCGCACCTCAAAAGGAATAAATTTCCCATCTCGATAAAGTTCTACATCTTCAAGGAATACCGTTTCACCGCGCAGTGCTCGGAATGCGGGCAGTTCTTCAGTGGGATAAAGCTGGTTTTGGCGGTAGATTTGATAAACTTCTACTGCTTCTTCTAAAGTCGCATCGGGAATAGTTTCTACGCCGAGCCAATGCTTGGCAGTTTGGTTGAAGTACACGACTTTACCCGAAGCATCGTGGATAGATACTCCCGCAGGTATGGCTTCGATAAATTGCTTGAGTTGGCTCTCGCTGTGCGCTAAAGCTTCATGTAAAGAGTTTTTGTCTGCAAAAGCCTGTTGCAGTTGCGCTGCCATAAAATTGAAGGAATTGGCGAGATCTCCGACTTCATCCAAGCGTTTAATTTCTAAAGGTCGATCCCATTCTCCTTTGGCAACATTTTTGGCAGCGGTATTCAAGCGCATAATTGGTTTTGTCACCCAACGGGAAGTCAACAATCCGATCGCGATCGCCAGCGGCAGTGTACCGGCCAATAACCACAATGTGTTGCGCGTATTTGCTTGAATCGGAGCCATGAAATCAGACTCTGGCACCACCACCACAATTAACCAATCCAAACCACGGACATCTCGATAGGGAGTGACGCGGACAAACTGCCTATCGCCCTTGCTCGCCAGGGTAAATTTCTGAGTAGTTTGCAGCGTGCGGAAGTTGCCAAATCGGTTGGCGAGTTGTCGAGCAATATCTCGCGTTCGCGCATCCTTGCTGTTGGTGGCTAGCAATGGCGTCGGTTGCTTTTTTGCTGGCGCCACCAAGGGTGTTTCTACTGTGGATGTGGCAATCAGATTGCCCGATCGATCCATAATAAAAGTTTGTCCTGAAGCCGAGAATTGCAGCCCAGCCAGAAAGGTATTGATTGCCGACAGCCCATTATTATCCGTGAGGCGATCGCTAATTCGCTCTCCTACTTGTTCGATTAGCTGATGCGCTACATCCTCGACTGATTCCTGACCACTTTGGAAAGAAAGATAGCCCACTAGCCCAACTACACTTACCGTTTGCAAAACCAACGGAACAATCAGAACCGTTCGCAGCGGCAGCTTGCTGAAAAATTTGGCGGCTAGGCGGTTGAAGCGATAAATGGGCATGGGTGTAAACCAATTGCGCTGATAATCGTATTTTAACTGCTGTAGCGTGATTTTCCCGGCAATTGGCGCGCCCTAAAAACTGTGAAATTTTCCGCCCGGTTCAATATAGCCAACTACTAGCGAAGATGGGACGCGGATGCGAAATTTTGCTTCTATGATATAAATTCCGGTTGCACTACTTATGATAGGCAAGGTCGGACAGGGCAATGCCGTTTCCCTACCCCATAATTATCAATTTTCCTCGATGAAAGATGTAACAATTGCCGGATTAATTGTAGCGAAACTGCATTGCCCATTGGTTTCAATTTAAGCGGAAAATCTATCAGTCAGCCCGTCCGCCAGCGAATGAATTCCACAGGAATTTTAGCTAAAGTCCTCATAGCGAGGACTAATGAGTTTAAAAGTTTTATTTTCATATCGTTTATGGTTGTTTGGGAAGGATTAAACCGCAGAGGACGCAGAGAACACGGAGGAAGAGAACAGAGAAATGAATAATTATGATACCAACGGATTTGATATCAGTCTTCGCTAGGAGGACTTTAGCTTTGAGGCTGGGGTGTCAACAAGAGCCGGACTATCGGTTTTAGGCTAAGTTGACACCAATGCCCTCGAACGAAACCCAACATTCAATTAATGAGTGTTGGGTTTCGTTCAAGGGCCAACCTACTAACTACTAACTACAAACATTTTTTATTAAGGGTAATTGACCCCATAGAAGATCGAAGTTTGCAGTAATGCCCGATCGCCCTAATGCAAATTTGTTAACTTGGCTAAAACGGTGGCGAAGTGAGCGGGTTCGATCGGCTTTGTTAAATGTTCGTTGTAACCAGTGGCGATCGCCTGATCGCGGTCTTCTTCGCTAGCATAAGCTGTCAGCGCCACGGCCGGCAAGCGCTTGATTTTGTCTGATTCCGACGATCGCACTTTGCCGATCAGCCAGTAGCCGTCCTCAATGGGCATACCGATATCACTAACTAAAATATCCGGCGGCGACTGCTGTAAAATGTCGATCGCCTCCGCAGCCGTTGCAACCGCAGTCGCAGTCGCCCCCAACTGTTCGAGGGCCCCAATCAAAAACTCGCGGTTGTCGGGTTCGTCATCAACTACCAACACCTTTAAACCTGCCAAAATACCCGGACGAATTTGAGGGAATTTGCTTTCCTCCCTCAACTGCGGCTGCTGACTCCGACGCTGTTTGAGCGGCAGTTTCACCGTAAATGTCGCACCCTTGTCTTTACCGGGACTTTCCGCCGTCACAGTGCCGCCGTGGAGTTCCACCAAGTGCCGGACGATCGCTAATCCCAGTCCCAAACCGTTTTGATGCCTCGTAAGCGAACTGTCTGCTTGTCGGAAGCGATCGAATACGTAGGGCAGAAACTCAGCAGAAATGCCCTTTCCGGTATCGCTGACAGTAATTTGCACGTAATTAGGTGATGAGGAATTGGTAACAGCTACCGCAGATAAGCGCATTTTTACAGTTCCTCCAGAAGGCGTAAACTTGACGGCGTTAGTCAGCAAATTCGACATTACCTGCTGCAACCTCTGGGCGTCGCCCCACATCAAGTTGACTGCGGGGTCCAATTCTGACGAAACGGTGACAGACTTGGCCTGGGCTGCAAAACGAACAGAATTCAGAGCAACCTCGATCGTCGGTTTCATGATGAACCAGCCGGGTTTCAGAACCAGCTTACCTTGAATAATCCGGGAAACATCGAGCAAATCTTCCACTACCTGCACCTGCACCTTCGACTGACGCTCGATCGCTTCCAAACCGCAAGCTAAATCATCTTCCGTGTAGGGGAGGGCGCGCAGCCTCTGCGCCCAGCCCATAATCACATTTATAGGCGTGCGGAGTTCGTGGGAAAGAGTGTCTAGAAACTCGTCTTTCCGGCGGCTGATAGCTTCTGCTTCCGCCCGCGCGGCCTGTTCGCGCTCGAGCAACTGAGCGCGTTGGGCCTCGACTTGCTTGCGATCGCTGATGTCGGCGATGATCGACATACAGTTGATATTGCCGTTGCTGTCGCGGACTGGAGTTGCCCACAAACTGATGTCGATCGAGCTGCCGTCTTTCCTTTGGCGGTGGGTTTCCATGCCGGCGATCGCGTTTCCTTCGCGAATTCCTTTCAAATTAGCCGTGAATTCCTCCCGCTTGTCTGCGGGAACGCTGGGTATAAATTGACCTACCGCCTCTGATTCGGGCCAGCCAAAAATCCTCTCGGCGGCTGGGTTCCACATTTTCACAGTCCCGTCCTCGCAGTCCAAAACGGTAACTGCTAGGGGACAAGCCTGAATCAAGGCTTCTAAAGTTTGATGGATGTGCGATCGCGCTGCTTCTGCTTGTTTGCGAGCGCTGATATCGACGTTCACCCCGATCATCCGCAAAGGCAAACCCCCATCGCCCTGAAACACCCTAGCCCTGCAAGCAATCCAGCCCACGCTTTTGTCCGGGCGGCAGATGCGGAACTCTATGTTTAATTCCTCCCCGGACGCCCCCGCAGCTTTTACCTGCTGTTCGGTAACAGCGCGATCGTCTGGATGCACCATTTGGGCCCAACTTTGATAGCTGTCGATAGCGCCGGCCGGCAGCCCGTACAAAGCCTCTAACTCCGGCGTACAGGCGATATCGCCGGTTTGGACGTTCCATTCAAAAGTTCCGATTTTGCCTGCTTGCTGAGCGATTTGGAGCCGTTCTTGATTGTTTTTGAGTTCTGCTTCCACGCGGGATATCTCGGTCAAGTCGATGAAGAATGCGACGATCGTCTCGGGTTCGCGATCGTCCGGGGACAGAGTGGTTCCGCCCATCAGAATCGGCACGCGGCTGCCATCTTTGCGGATGTACTCTTTCTTGAAAGGAGTTGCGACTCCCTTAGCCCGCAGTTCTTGGGCCGCTAAGGCGTCGAGGTGCAGGTATTCGGGGGGGGTCATCCTGTCCCACCGCATTTTACCCGAGAGCAAGTCTGAGCGGGTGTAGCCGACCATGTTGAGCAGGGATTGGTTGGCGTAGGCGATGCGGCCGGTAAAATCGCCGATCGCGACTCCGAAAATATTTGACTCGAACAGCCGCCGGAATATGGCTTCGCTTTGCTGCATTACCCGTTTTGCTTCTTTGCGATCGGTGATTTCGGCAACCACCGTGCTAACTCCCAGCAGTGTTCCTGATTCATCGTTCACTGGGTAAAAGCTGATTTGCCAATCCCGCAAAACTCCCGGCTGTTGCTTGGTTTCGGCCTTAATTTCCAAGTCGAGCACGGGGGTTTGCGTCGCCAGCACTTGGCGGTAAATCCGCTCTACCATATCGGCCATTTCGGGAATTACTTCCCTAACGGTGCGCCCGAGGTGATCTGCGATCGATCGGCCGTTGATCGCAGCGAGGCATTCGTTCAGGCGGATGTAGCGCAAATTGGTATCGACAAAGCACAGCCCGACTGGTGTGGTTTTGTAAACTAAGTCGAGTTCTGCTAGTTGGCGGCGAATGCGTATTTCGTTTTCTCGAAGTTGATTTTGGGCTTGTTTGCGATCGGTGATATCGAGTACGAAGAATGCTCCTTTGTCTTTGCATCCTTGGAAGTTTCCGCCGCCGACTAAAACTGGGAAGCGCGTGCCGTCTTTGCGGAGATATTCTTTTTCAAAAGGCGCGCAACTTCCTTCTGCTTCGACTTGCGCGAGGGCGACGCGATCGAGTTCTAGATATTCCGGCGCCGTAAGTTCGAGCCAGCGGATCTGTCCCGAAGCTAAGTCTTCCCTTGTATATCCGATCATTTCCAGCAAGGCGTCGTTAGCGTCCGTAACTTCCCCGCTGGCATCCCAGAAACCAATGCCGATTATGTTAGATTCTACCACGCTGCGGAAGCGCATTTCGCTTTCCCGCAAAGCTAATTCGGTTTGTTTTGCTGCGGTAATATCTGTGATAATTAGGCCGACTCCGATTATTTCTTCTCTTTCATTTTTCACTGGGTAGTAGTTGGCGAGCCAGTAGCCGAAATATCCGGGTTTTCCCGGAGGTTCGCCGCTAATTTCTAAGTTTAAAACAGGCTGGCCGGTTTCTAAAACTTGCTGAATTATCGGTGCCCATTTGGCGGCGCATTCTGGCAACAATTCCCGGAAGTCTTTACCGATATGCTGTTCGGCTGGCAAACCGTAGAGTTCTGCTAAAACTTGATTGATACGGATGAAGCGCATTTCGCGATCCAGAAAGCAAATCGCTAGGGGAGATGCTTCTAATAGCGAGTCAATTAAGGCGAAGGATTGCGATGTTTGAGATAGTGCTTGCTGCGCTTCTGTGTAAAGTCTGGCGTTGTCTAGGGCGATCGCCACGCGATATGCTAAGTCTTCTAGCATTGCCATGTCTTCTGCACTGTAGCGGCGGCCCAACTTGGAGGTAAAGCAAGTAATGGAACCCATTACCCGCCCGCGGGCTTTCAGCGGTACGCAAGCCTGAGATCCGATATTGAGCGATCGCAATATTTCCAATTCTGCTGCATTGTCGGCTCCTGCTGCTAAAATTTCCTCATCCACTTCGGCAATTAGTTCGGATGTTCCGGTGCGGATTACCAGGGGATAGCCGTTAACAGCATTCTCGGCGATCGAACTGCGGATTCTCAAGTTATTAATAGTATCAATCGTGGAGGGCTCTGCGTGAGCCACAGCCACTAGCCGCACTTTTGAGTCGGTTTCGGTCAAATGAATGCAGCACCCGTCGGCGATCGAATTTACGGCTAATTCTGCTACCTTTTGCAGCGCCGTTTCCCCGTCAAACGCATCAGCCAGCATTTTGCTGACTTCTGCTAAAAATGCCGAGCGCTGCTGTTCAATTTCCGCTTTTTCCCTCGCTGTTTGCTCGATTGTTAACTGCAATCTTTGAGTTTCCGCAAGTTTTATTTCTGTGATATCGCGAGCGACAATTAAGGCTGATTCGGGTACGCCATTTTTGTCCAATTCTGGAACTACGTGGGATTGATAACTTCGGAAACCGTTGATTGAGAAAGCCTCAAATTCGATAATTTCTTTTTGACCTGTTTCTAACACTTTGTGCAGGGTTTCCTCCCACATCTTGCACTGTTCCGGCGGCATTCCTATTTCTTGACTGGTTTTACCCAGGAAGAATGAAATTGGTTTTCCTTGGCTTCTTTCTACTGCTTGATTGACATAAATATAACGCAGATCTTTGTCAGCGCGAATAATGATATCTGGCGTATTTTCTAGCAGCGTTCTCAGTTGCTGTTCGCTGCTTTTCAAAGCTGCTTGCGCTTGTTGTCTTTCGGTAACATCTCTCACCGTGCCCACGTATCCGATGAGTTCGCCGGAGTCCGAGAACATCCGCGAGGAACAAACGTTAATCCAGCGCACAATGCCCTCTGGTGTTTGCAGGCGATACTCGATCGCATATTCTCCACCTTGCCGAGTATAATCCAGCCATCGGCTCAATACGCGATCGCTGTCTTCCGGGTGAATGCAATTCTCCCAACCGTTTCCTAAAAGTTCTGTCAGACTTAAGCCGCAAATAGCCTGACAGCGTGGGTTTGCATAGGTGTAGCGCCCCTGGGAATCGGCCATAAAAATGCCGACAGGCGAACACGAACTTAAACAGCGAAATCGTTCTTCTTGAGCTTGCAGCGCTTCTTTAGCTACTGTTAGTTCTGCTGTGCGTTGTTTGACGTGGCTTTCTAGGTTAGTGTAGGATAAAGCCAGGGCTATTTCTGCTTGTTTGCGGTCAGTAATATCGATGCCTGTTCCTATCACATATTCCACCCAGCCCTCGCCATCTAAAGTCACAGTATTAGACCAAGAAATTAAGCGCTGCTCCCCATTTTTAGTGCGCCAATAGTTTTGATATTCGCTGTGAAAATTTTCGACTTTGAGCTTTGTAAAAACTGTTTTAACTGGCTCTATTTCTTCGGGAATTAAGAACAAATCCCAAACATATTTATTGATTACTTCTGCTGCCGAGTAGCCTGTAGTTTTTTCGCAAGCTTGGTTAAACCGGACAATCCGTCCTTGGCTGTCGAGAACTACAATCAAGCAAGCTGTGGTGTCAACTATTTTGGAAATAATCTTACGTTCTATTTCTACTTTTTGTTCTGCGGAATTTAAGCCAGCATACCAAGCGATAACCATTGCAGCGGCCAAAAGTAAGATTGCAGGAGCTGCCTGGAAGGAAAACAGTAACAGAGTTGTCAGCAGTAAAGCGGTGCTGGCACTAAATAGAGCAATTTTGTAGGATGTAATGGGTGAGGCCAAGACCTGAAACCAACTCATTTTTGTTGACCTGTAGCGATGGCGCGATCGCACTATTGCTTATGTCGATGAAACAACCTCGTTAAAACTTAGTTAAAACTAAGTATTTATTTTTTCTCTACAAAACCACATTTGTGGGTCGCGTGCCATCTTCCCAGAGACAGATTGGCAGCGGGATTGGTGCTGAATCAACTGCTATCATAGATCCAGGGACAAATTAGATTATCTAATTTTTGGGAGCAATAAGCGAGTGAATGACAAGCTGGCAAAAATTATCGGGTTATTTTTCGCAGCCGCCACCCTCTTTGGATTCGTCGGTTACGCGCTTCAATATCCCAACGCAGGTAGCAGCTCAGCGATATCGATCGGCTTCCCCAATCTTACCACCCTGGCCGTCGGGGCGATCGACAACAAACGATCCCAAATCTATCTCAACGGAACTTGGCAATTTGTCCCCGCAGTTGGCAACCCCCAAAACCCCCCCGTCTCCCCAAATTGGGGTTCCATTTCGGTGCCTGGAGACTGGCAAAAAGAAAACAACGAATCCGTACCCGGAATCATCACTCGCGGCAGCGGCAAAGATTGGGAAAACTTCAACAGTAAACAACTATCAAAAGCTTGGTATCAGAGAAATATAGACATTCCCGGCGACTGGACAAACCGCCGAATTTTTCTCGACTTAGCCAGAGTCAGCACAGATGCAGTCATCTTTGTCAACGGCATTAACTGCGGTCAAATTCCATGGCCCTACGGCACTATTGAAATTACCAAAGTAGCAAAACCAGGTCAAAACACCCTATCTATTTTAGTCGTGGCAGTATCCGATGAAAAGGAAAAAGCCGTCATCATGGGCCCCACAGAAATCTACACAGAAAAAGCCAACTTGCAATCGCGGGGAATCATCGGTGAGGTACGGCTTCTGAGCCTTCCCCCCGGCCCGCTGATTAGCGACGTATTCGTCCAAACTTCCACCAGAAAAAAGCAAGTTAAATTAGATGTAGAACTCAAAGACGTTGCCCAAAACGGTCAAGTTGAATTAATCGCGCAAATGCTCGACGAAAAAGGCAAAGTCGAACAAAAATTTACCGGAACTGCCCGGGTTCAAGCTAAACCCATTCAAACCGTACAAGTTCAGTGGAATTGGCCAAATCCCCGTCTTTGGGATGTCGGCAAACCAAACCTTTACACCTTGCAATTAGAAGTAAAAGGCAGCGGCGTTAACACGCAATACGACCAACCTTTTGGCTTCCGCGAATTTTGGATAGAAGGGCGCAAATTTTTCTTAAATGGAACTGAATTTCGGCTGCGACCAAACTTGCACTCGGATACTTGGCAAGGCGGGACAGTAGAAGTTTCTGACAGCCTAATTGATGGCTACGTAAAAGCCGGTTTTAACATAACAGAAATGTGGCCTTGGAACCACGACGAACGCGGTAGGTGGCACTTCCGAGAGTTATTTTCCGAAAGAGCCGACCTCAAAGGTTTTCCAATTATGGCTCCCGCTTTAGACATTAGTCCTATCGCTTGGAACGGCAAGTGGAAAAACCGCCAGTGGAACGACCGCTGGAAAGCCCGAATGGTGATTGAAATGCATCGCTACCGCAATCATCCATCAGTATTAATGTGGGCGACAAGTCCTAATTTTTTCGGCCACGCTGACGACCAAAATCCCCGCCGCATCGGCAAAAGAAAAGTAGAAGGAACTATCAGTACCTCCGAAAACGAGCGTTTGCGGGTGAACACTCCCCTAGGAAATGACGCTATAGCTGCGATTAAATCGGCCGACCCAACCAGACCTGTGATGGTACACCAAGGCGCCAACTTCGGCGAGGTTTATGCGCTGAATTCTTATTTAAATATGATTCCCTTACAAGAACGGGAAGAGTGGATTTCGGAGTGGAGCAAAACCGGGGAAATGCCCTACATGGCAGTCGAGTTTGGGACTCCTCTGCACGCAACGATGATGCGGAACCGCAGAGGTTTTGGTCAGGTGATTCTCAGCGAACCTTGGATGACTGAGTTTGCGGCAATTTATTTTGGCAAGCAGGCTTACGAGTTGGAAACGGCCGCTTATAAAGCTACAATTCGCGAGCAATTTGTCAAGGGTCAGGAGTATCAAAGCTGGCATTTTAAAAAAGAGTTAGATTTTGCACCAGCTTTTCAAAAGTTGCAGCAGTTATTCAGTACAAATACTTGGCGGAGTTGGCGGACTTTTGGAATGTCTGGGGGGATGATTCCTTGGAATGACGGACATGGTTGGGAAGTTTCCGAGGCTGGCAAAAATAAGGTGGATATTGGGGCATTTCAACCTGGTCGCCGGGGAGTTTATTTGAAGCAAGTCTCGAATAATCTTTTGAATTATTACCAGCCAGAAGCTTACACTGTTCATCCTGGGGGCGAGGCAATTATGAAGAATAATAGCTCGACTTTGGCTTGGATTGCTGGTGCTAGCCCGGTTTTTACTGCGAAAGATCACAATTTGTTGGTGGGCGGAAAACTGGCAAAGCAAGTAGTGTTAATTAACGATACGCGGGCGCCACAAGAATTTTCGTTTAATTGGCGGGTTGTGGTGGGGGGGAAAGAAGTAAAAAAAGGCGAGCAAAAAGGGAGAATTCAGTCGGCAGGCACGCTGTTTTTCCCAATAGACGTAAATTTGCCCAATACCATTTCTAGCAAGGCTGACGGCGAAATTCGCTTGAGTGCACGGGTGGGCGATCGATCGCATTCTGATACATTTGCTTTCCGGGTTTTTCCCAAGCAAGCCAAAAGCAAGGATACGCTGACAATCTTCGATCCAGCGGGCAAAACCTCGGCAATGTTAAAACAGTTAGGTCATCCGCTTGTACCGTGGAATGGTTCGCAAGTTTCATCGCTATTAATTATCGGTAGGGAAGCGTTTTCGAGCGGGCAACAATTGCCGGGAAGTTTAGAAAGTTTTGTCCGAAACGGCGGCAAAGCAATTGTGTTTCCTCAGCGCAGGGAATGGCTGCAAAATACGGGTTTCCGGGTTGCTGCCCACGTCAGCCGCCGCGCTTATCCAGTTGACAGCAACCATCCCGCAATTAGCGGTTTAGACAGTGAAGATTTGCGGGATTGGGTTGGGGAAAGCACGCTGCTTGAAGCTTATCCAGATACGATCAAAACTGGCCCTAATTTGAGTCCGGCAAATAAACCTTGGTACGGCTGGCGTTGGGGAAATCGCGGCGGTGTCAGTAGCGCTTCAATTGAGAAACCGCACCGCAGCGGTTGGCGCCCCATTTTGGAATCTGAGTTTGATTTAGCTTATTCGCCGCTGATGGAATTGGATTACGGAAAAGGGCGGCTGATTTTAAACGAGTTGGATTTGGAAGACCATTATTCTGTAGATCCTGGGGCGGCGCAGTTAGTGCAACAAATTGTGAGTTATGGGATAAATTCTCCGGTGGTTGGAAAGCCGGATAAAGTGGTTTTAATAGGGGGAGATGGAGATGCCCAAAAGTTGGACAGTTTGGGGGTAATTTATCAGCGCGCTAGTTCGCTTTCTAATGATGTTGGTTTGGTCATTGTGGGGACAGAAGCGAATCTGAAAGATGCAGATTTGCGCGGTTATTTGAATGCTGGCGGGAAGGCGTTTTTCTTGCCGCGTCAAGTGCCTGCTGCGGGTTTGGGCGTGGGTTTGCAGGAAGCGCAGGATTTCGGGGGTTCGCTGGCGGTTCCGAGTTGGGATGAGGTGAAGGGGGTTAGCGCTTCAGATTTGCGATCGCGCTCTTTTTATGATACTTGGTTGATTAAGTCTGGGGGAGAAATCGGTGCTGACGGTTTGTTAAGTCGGGTAAAAGTTGGCAAGGGTGTGGCGATTTTTTCTCAGATTGAACCGGACAGTTTGAATGCGGATACTAAGACTTATTTGCGTTTTACTCGCTGGCGGCAAACCAGGGCAAATGCTCAGATTTTGGCTAATTTAGGGGCGAGTTTTAAAGCGGATGGTTCTGTGTTTAACGGTTCGAGTCGGGAGTTTTATCACTGGGATTACAAGACGGATTTTGAGAATGGGGATGATCCTTATCGGTATTATCGATGGTAGGAAGAAGGAAGTTTAGCAACGGATTCGCTCTACGGATGTAACGGATGTAACTGAGATGTTGCACCATTCTCAATTACTTGCTTAGGAACAGGCAAGATGCCTGTTCCACAAGAGATAAATTTTCTTGTGGAACAGGCATCTTGCCTGTTCTTGACAATGGTGCCATTTGTCACCATTGCAGTTATCCAAGCTAGGGATTAAAAGTGCGCTCGAACAGAGGTTAGCAATTTCAAGCTTAAATTACTGATTTTATTATACTGTTAAATATCAAAGGTCAAAGTGTCGCCTGAAGCGCGGGTCTAATTTGTCTGTTTTCTTTTGGTTGCAGGTGCCGCAGAGGGTTTGCAAGTTGCTGATGTCGTTGCTGCCGCCGCGCGCTAGGGGGATGATATGATCGATCGTCAGTTGGGTTTCTAGTTTGGTTTGGCCGCAGCTTTGGCATTGGTATTTATTGCGAGTAAATACGTATTTTCTGACTTCTGGGGGAATGGGGATTCTAGGGGTTTTAGACATGATGATTTTTAACCGCAGATGAACGCGAATTAACGCGGATGTTTGATGGATTAGCTGGGTGAGTTTTCTTGATTGAGAAGTTGGCGGCGCAAATCATCGAGGGGAGATTCTGGTTGGCTAGTTTCTGACTCGTTGTTTTCTGGTGTTTCTTCGACTTCGGGTTCATCTGGGCAAAACTCTATAGTGACATTGAGTTTGAGCTTAATCTTTCCTTTCTTCCAGCCATTAACACCCACTCTGAGAATTTCACAATCTATACCTTCACCAAACCATTTCTCATATGAAAAACGTTTTTGGCGAGTGTCAAGAGGTACATCGATATTTAAGTTCTGTTCTTTTAACGATTTATTGAGTGTCTCTCCTAACCCATACTCAGGTAAAACTCTATTTACTACTGTTTCCTTGAGTTTTCCTACTTTAAGCATTGCGTTACCAAAAGATAAAGCATCATCATTACCACAGTTGTGAAAATCAAATTTATTTTCCATATTCTTGCCAGCCTCGCGTTAGCCTTATTTAATCTACTACTCTTTCTAATTCCAAAGCTATCATCAAACAGCGATTAACGTGGTTTATAGCCTCATTTGAAAGGGAACCGAGTTTCCGGGTAATCATTGACTTGTTAAGGGTAAAAATAGACTCGCACCTAACTACCGACTCAACTCTAATACCAGCTAATACAATTTCATCTCCTGTTATCAAATATTGAACTGCCGTCAAAGGGCGAGTTGTCTTAGAGGTACAAGGTATCACCATCACATCGTCAATAATTTGGTTGAGATTATCTGCCGAAATTATTACAGCCGGACGCAGTTTAAACTGTGTTAGCTGAGTAGAAGGCATTGGCACTTGAGCCAACACTACATCACCGCGCCGTAAGTTCATCGGCAAATAGTTCGTCATAAATGTCATTTTCCGCACTCAGCCAATCTTGATAAGCTTGGGATACAAGCATCGGTTGAACAGATTCTTTCCCACTTTTCAAGAATAGGGCTATCTTCAGAAGTGTTGCTAACTTATCCTCTGGAAGTTGTTCGATTATTGTTAAAAGTTTTTGGCGAATGTTCATAGGATTAAAGTCGCTCTTTGTTAGCTATTATAGCACAATAAACAGAATCAAGATAGCGACGACTTCTATTCGCAAAAATTGCAATCATTCACCATCCACGGAAACGCTATCATTTTGTGCAATTACAGGCAACAAATGCTCGTGCAACTTCATCGCCTGCAAACAACTATTGATTCCAGAAACCGCCCGATCGTACTCTTGAATCTTCTGCTCATTCTCAGCTTGCCGCCGCAGATTCCCAGCAATCTTTTCCTCAGCTTCCTGTGCCAAAGTTTGCTCCAAATAATCGCGGGCTTGACTGTATTTCTGCAAAATATCATCAGCTTGCTTTTGGGCCAGCGGCAACAAATGCTCTTTCAGGGTTTGGTTGACAGTTTGGCGGAAAGTTTGCCGAATAGTTCTAGATACTTTCGGCTCAAAATCCAGGCGCAATAATTGCCGAATTGCCGATTGGGCGTCCACCATGTTTTCGCAGTCGTAACCTTGAGAAGTTTGCTGCAATGTTTCCCGGAATTGATAAATCGAAAATGTGCCTTCGTCGTAAAAACGGGGACTTTCTCGCACGTAGCGATCGCACTCAACGCCCGCCGCATTTACCAAAGCATCCGAAACCCGCTTTGATAACTCCTCTAACTGCTGTTCAATTCCTCCGTCGTTCCCCAACAACCGATAAAGTAATCGATAGTATTCAGACTTGCGAACGCTATCTTTCAAATACTGGAAATAATTATCAACCAGTGACTTAGTAGCCTCTACTAAAATATCTTCCAACTGATTCGCTAAATAATAAAGTGCTTCAACTAAAACAGCAATTAAAGGTGCTGTCGCATTGCGGGGATGATTCCGCAAGGTGCGTCCGTAAGCCGCCTCAACAGAAAATCCATCTAACAATTCATCCAAGCGCCGGATCATCCGAGATTGCAATTGCCGAAAGTCTGTATCGAAAATATCGCATTTATTCATAATCATTTCATTGACTTCTTCGGCGATATGTTCCCTAAAATCCTGTCCGACTTGCTGCAATTCTTGATTTAGCCGCAAAAGTTCTTGTGCTTTCATTGCTTCAATTTCGCGGGGCTGGCTGTCCAAATTCCGCTGAATAGTTTGGTAATGTTTCCGCAGTTGAATGCACAAGTCTTCTAAGTCGTCAGCTAAATTTTTGAACAGTTGCGGGCGTTTTTCTTCGGTGAGGTACCGGGTGATGGCTGTGCGAAAATCTTCGATCCCGCTATCTTGAATTAATTGACCAATTAATGGTTGTCCTTGCTCTGCAAGAATCCGCACGTAGTTTTCATTGGGTGTTTCGTAGCTGTTAACTGAAATGCGAAATTTGCTCGGAGATAGCTTACCGGAATTCGCACAGTAGCGATTAAATTCACTAACAAATTGCGGGGTTTCTTCACTATTACCCAGCAATTCTGAATCTAATTTATCATCTCCAGAAACTCGCCCTTGACTGCTGGCAAAGATTGTATTTAAACCAAAGCGATCGCGCCCTGTTGTCCCTCGAATCAAACTCCCGTAAAATCCCAACAATCCGCTAGTTTTATAAACTCTCGCAGTATCGCGAAAGTCGGAATTAATCAGATTTTCTAAGCGCTGTCGCAGTTGCGTGTTGTACCAAGTTTCGTCGATGCGGTTGAAAATGTAAAACAGTCGATCGCGAATTCCCGGATTTCCCCGTGTTTTTTCCATCAACTCGGTTTCCTCCGTCGTCATTTCCCCAGACGAAGCCGCTTTCAAAACGCAGACAACTGCCGAAGTATCGGGGCTTTCAATCTTATCATAAGTCAATTCTGCATCCCGCTGCACCGGCGCATCAATTCCCGGCGTATCGATAATAATATTCCCATCTTGTAGCAAGGGATGATAACAGTAATATTCCACTCGCTTGAGTACAGCACTGTTACTACCGCGACGCGCATAACTAGCAGCTTCCTTGAGATTGGAAAAGTTAAACTGTTCCATCGAGTAGGTAGCGTTTTCGAGAGTTTGGATGCGCTCGCGATTGGCCTCAAAACCTTCTAACAGCAGCATCAAAGCCTTAGCTTTTTTGGCTAGCTCGGATTTATTTTCACCGCCTTCCGTTTGAATAATTATGTTACATCCCTGAGACAACAGCGACACTACATCTGTTTGATTAATATTAAGTTCAGTAGTTAAACCTAACTGATGGCAAAGCACAGAAGCTTGCTGGCTAATCTCAAATTCACTCAAAAAAGTGAGAACAACGCGCTCTTTTTCCGGCTCAGCAAAGGCGATATAACATTCCGTACCTGTCGCGTGTCCTTCTGCACTGTAGAGCAATTCTCGCTCCAGCAAAGCATTAATCAGCATAGATTTTCCCGCACTGAAAGCGCCAGCAAACACAATTTCAAACTCAGGAGAAATTGCCTTTTTTAGAGAAGCTTGTACCGCCGTGATATCTTGTTGTCGCAAAGACGATTCCTGACGCAGCAGTTGCACTAAAGAATCAACTTGCTCTTGCAGACTGGTGCATTGAGGGGGCATTTGAGTCATGGCGGCAGACTGCTCCTGATTGGGGGAAAATTACCTTATTGTTAATTCTCTGCTAGTTCAGGAATAATCACAACAGTAATTTTACTTATGCGATTCAGGATTGCTGAAAGTGCGATCGGCTATTCTGGCGACAAATCCTATCGTTTACGGTTGTTTCGGAATTATTAAACCGCAGAGGCCGCAGAGGGCGCTGAGTTAGAGAAGAGAGAGATGAATAATTGGTATACCCACGGACTTGATATCATCTATTTACAGCCAAGTGGCGAAATCTGATATGTCAGTAAAATTCAGCCAAGCATCTCCTAATTTTTCGTACACGATTAGTAGTAAGGCACGCATTATTGCGCCCCTACAAAATTAAACTGGCGCATTGCGTACTCTACATTAAACCGATAAATCCTGACGCGGTTTAAAAGACTCAACTTGCCGCAACTTTTCGTATAATTCCCGTTCCTCCTCACTAATTTCTTTGGGAATTAACACCTGAATTTCTACCAATTGATCGCCCCGATCGCCATTTCCCGTCGGATAGCCCTTGTTAGCCAGCCGCAACCGCTTTCCAGAGGTTACTCCCGGTGGCAATTTCATCTTTACCAGGCCATCCAGCGTCGGTACTTCAATATCTCCGCCTAACACCGCTTCGCTGGGAGTCAGAGGCAATTCGCAGCAAATATCCGACATTTCCAATCGAAAAAATGGATGAGGAGAAACCGTGATTTTCAAATATAAATCCCCGCCGCCCATACCTTGATTTCGCAAGCGAATCCGCTGGCCTGATACCATAGCAGGAGGCAGATTCACCTCGATCGCTCGCCCATCTTCCAGACGAATTCGCTCAGTACCGCCCGAATAAGCCCTTTCCAAAGGCAGAGTTAGCCTGGCCTCAATGTCTCTTCTCGTTTCGCGATCGACTGTTTCCCTAATTTCGCGTCGCATTTCGCGATCGGCTATATCCCTTCTGATTTCGCGATCGACTATCTCCCGTCGCATTTCTCGATCGACTGTTTCTCGTCGCATTTCGCGATCATCGAAATCCCGTCGCATTTCGCGATCGTCGAAATCTCGTCGCATTTCGCGCTCGTCCAAATCCCTTCTAGGTGGGCGAGAGTTAGCAACATAACTCGTTTTCTTAGAAGCCGTACTCCACGGTTCAGAGGAGGTTACTCCCGCTGCATCATTCGCTGTCGCCATCCTCACTTCCCGGCGTCTTCCGAGCACTTGGTCGAGAAATTTATTAAAATCCGAGTAATCACTAAAATCGACCTCTTCGGTCGGTTTTTTGCGGGTAGTTTTACTGTTTCCCCAAGTTTTGAAATTGGGAAGTCGCACCCCTTGCTTTCCTTGAAATCCCTTTTGTTTCCAGAATTTACTAAACTGATCGTATTGAGCGCGCTTGTCGAGATCGGAAAGAATATCATAAGCTTCATTAATATCCTTAAACCTATCTTCAGCAGATTTATCACCTGGATTTACATCAGGGTGCAACTGTCTGGCTAGCCGTCGATAGGCTTTTTTTATCTCATCAGCCGTGGCATCTTTGGGTACTCCCAAAATTAGATAGTAATTGCGAAAATTCTGCATAGTTAGTCATTAGTCATTAGTTATTAGTCATTAGTTATTAATTATTAGTCATTAGTCATTAGTCATGCTGCTTCCCTGCTTCAAACTAGGGACTAATGACTAGGGACTAATGACTAACCACTAATTAGAGCCAATCGTCGTCATCATCCCAATCGTCGCTTTGATTTTGATAAGGGCGACTCGGGCGATTAGCACTGCTTCTACGATCGCCCATACGATCGCCCATACGATCGCCCATACGATCGCCCATACGATCGCCCATACGATCGCCCATACGATCGCCCATACGA
>NZ_JAUBRN010000009.1:60858-149141 GCF_036701875.1 Microcoleus sp. MON1_C5
TCGCCGGTGCGATCGTATGGGCGATCGGGAATTGGATCGACAGTCGATCGCCTGTACGGCTTAGCATTGGTATAATAGCTGCTGTCATCGCTGCGCCGCTTGGTACCGTCGCCCGTAAAAGTCCGCTTCACAGACTCAAAGAAATCGTCATCATCGTCATCCATCGCAAACGCGGAAACTTCCCGGCTCAAATCGTAAAGAGCATCCTGCAAATCCGAACCAACTTGGTCAACTCCGCGCTCATCATTGCGTTCCAAACTGTCTCGCAATTCCCGAATTAAAGTTTCAATTCGCTGGCGGCTTCTTTGAGCAAACTGCATTCCGCGATCGAGCGCAACTTCCCGCAACTGCCGCTCGGCTTGATAAGCTAAAGCTTCAGCGCGATTGCGTTTTTCCACCTTTTCGCGCTGCAACTTATCAGCTTGAGCAAACTGTTCCGCATCGCGAATCATTTGATTCACTTCCTGCTGAGTCAGCGTCGAAGCACCTTGCACAGTAATGCTTTGTTCCCTGCCGGTAGTTTTGTCCAAAGCAGTCACCAACAGCATCCCGTTAGCATCAATATCAAAAGCTACTTGCACCTGCGGAATCCCTCGCGGTGCCGGCGGAATTCCAGTTAGTTTAAACCGTCCCAAAGACTTATTATCTCTGCCTAATTCCCGTTCCCCTTGGATCACGTGAATTTCTACCACAGTTTGGTTGTTTTCAGCAGTCGAAAAAATGTCCGATCGCCTGACGGGAATAGTAGTATTGCGAGGAATCAATTTTTTCATCACCCCGCCGATAGTTTCCAAACCCAGCGACAGCGGCGTCACATCCAACAGCAGCACATCGCGGACATCTCCACCCAAAATACCCGCTTGAATTGCCGCACCCACCGCCACAACTTCATCGGGATTCACATTTTGATTGGGTTCTCGATCGATCAAACTGCGAACCACTTCCTGAACTAAAGGAATGCGAGTCGAACCGCCGACCAACACAACTTCATCAATGCGAGAAGGACTCAAGTTTGCATCAGCCAAAGCTTGTTTGACTGGCCGCCGCAGCCGCTGCACCAAATCTGTGCACAGCCCCTCAAATTGACCGCGAGTCAGCCGCGTTTCCAGATGCAAAGGCCCATCTTCATTCGCATCGATAAACGGCAAATTAATCTCCGTGACACCGACTCCCGACAGCTCAATCTTGGCTTTTTCTGCCGCTTCGATCAAGCGCTGCAAAGCTTGGCGGTTGCGACGCAAATCAATTCCTTCTTTTTCTAAGAATTGTTCTGCCAACCAGTCAACAATTTTAGAGTCAAAATCATTGCCACCTAATTGAGTGTCGCCGCTAGTTGCTTTAACTTCAAATACTCCGTCTCCCACGTCTAAAATCGACACATCAAAAGTACCGCCGCCCAAATCAAACACTAAAATAGTTTGACTTTCTCGCCTCTCCAAACCGTAAGCCAAAGAAGCCGCCGTCGGCTCATTTAAAATGCGCTTGACATCAAGTCCGGCAATTCGTCCCGCATCTCGCGTCGCCTGTCGCTGCGAGTCGTTGAAATAAGCGGGAACAGTAATTACAGCCCCCGTTACCTCTTGTCCCAGATAGCGGCTGGCTTCATCAGCCAGTTTCCGCAAAACCATCGCCGAAATTTCCTCTGGGGCAAAATCTTTTTTCAGGCGGGGACACTTGATTTTGATGTTCCCGTTTTCGTCGCGGCGAGTTGTGTACGGGACGCGCTTTGATTCTGGAGTCAGTTCGGTATATTTGCGTCCGATGTACCGCTTGACGGCGTAAAAGGTGTTTTGCGGGTTGAGAACAGTCTGGCGTCTGGCCATCTGTCCCACCAGGCGTTCTCCTTCCTTTGTGAAAGCGACTACCGAGGGAGTTGTCCGCATCCCTTCTGCATTGGCAATCACAACCGGTTTGCCGCCTTCCATGACGGCTACTACTGAGTTTGTTGTTCCGAGGTCAATGCCAACTACTTTACCCATGCGTCAGTTGTCTCCTGTGGCGTTGTGTGTAGCCTTTTCAATATAAGCGTTAAGTATGATTGCATTTATTGTACCGCGTCGAGAAGCGGGGGCTGCGGGGGGATTGCCTCACTTTGGTCAAGCGGCTGCGGTTGGCTGGCTGCGATCGCTCCCCTGGTGGATGTGCGAGATCCTGCGAGGAGTAGGAGTGTCAACTTGGGAAAGCCGTGTATGTCCATCTTTTGAGAGCCAAAAAAAGTTGAGAATTGATTAACTACTGCCTTTTGCTAAACTAAAAACAGCTAGCAGGATTGTTGAGCAAACAGGAACATAAAAATATGACTGTCAACTCTGTTCAAAATTCAGAAGCCTGTCAAGAACACTGGATCGTTGACGTGCAGCATACCAACTGCTGCATTGTGGGAGGTGGGCCTGCTGGTGCTGTTTTAGCATTACTTTTAGCGCGGCAAAACATTCCAGTCATGCTGCTAGAAGTTCACAAAGATTTCGATCGAGAATTTCGCGGGGATACGCTGCATCCCTCAGTAATGGAAATTATGGAGCAATTGGGTTTAGCAGCACAATTGCTGGAATTGCCTCATACAAAAATGCGCCAACTCACCATCCAAGCTGCTGGAAATACCGCCACACTCGTAGATTTAGCCTGTCTTAAAACCAAGTATCCTTACATCACTATCCTTCCCCAAGTCAAGTTTCTCGAATTCATCATTGCCGAAGCGCAGCGCTACCCCAGTTTTCAGCTAGTAATGGGAGCTAACGTACAAGAAACGATCGTAGAAAATGGGGTTGTGTGCGGAATTCGATACCGGGGACGCGGGGGATGGCATGAAGTGCGATCGACCCTCACTGTCGCTGCAGACGGTCGCTTTTCCCGCCTTCGCCAATTAGCAGGTTTTGAACCGATTAAAACTTCCCCGCCGATGGATGTCCTTTGGTTTCGTTTGCCGCGCAGTCCCCATGATGTCCAAGAGTTCGGCGTGGGAGGGCGAGCTGTTGGAGGTCATTTATTAGCCATAATTGACCGCTTGGATTATTGGCAACTCGGTTATATTATTCTCAAAGGCAGCTATCAGAAATTGCGCGACTCAGGAATAGAAGCTTTGCAAAAATCTGTTGCTGAATTAGCACCAGAATTTGCAGATAGGGTCGAGCAACTGAAAGATTGGTCGCAAATTTCTTTTCTGTCCGTTGAATCGAGTCGCCTTCCCCGCTGGTATCGTCCCGGTTTGGTCTTAATTGGGGATGCCGCTCACGTCATGTCGCCCGTAGGCGGTGTGGGAATTAACTATGCTATTCAAGATGCTGTCGTGGCGGCTAATGTACTCAGCGCGTCCCTGAAAAATAATCACTTGCATCTGTGGGATTTGGCAGAGGTGCAGCGACAGCGGGAGTTGCCTACACGCATCATTCAAGCATTTCAGTCGTTTGTACAGGAGCGAATTATTAAGGGGGCATTAGATACAAATCGACCGTTTACACCGCCACTTTTGTTGCAGTTACCAATTTTGCGAAATATTCCAGCGCGATTAATTGGTTTTGGATTAAACCGGGTTCAGGTGCGAAATCAATGAGATACACCTATACTTAAGTTATACCTATCATCAACATAGAGGTAGCCTGAAGGGCCGGATTAGAAGTATTGCAGTCACTTGGGCAATGGTGCAGAAGAACGGGACAGAACGCCTTTGTTGCGATCGGGTCAACAGGAAACTAAGCCGGGTAAATTCGGGATTTATGAAAATGTGATCCGTCCGGCATTTTACGGGATTTATGAAGTAACTAAGGCTAGCGTTGAAGTCTATCACCCGATCGAAGATAGGTATCAATTAGTTGCTGCAAATGAGCGCGGTCATTATCCCATTGAACCGTTAGGAGTGGAATTGGGAATTTGGCAAGGAAGGTATCAAAATGTTGAGTTACCTTGGCTGCGCTGGTGGGATAGTCAAGGGAATCTGTTGTTATCGGGATCTGAAAGAGCTCAACAAGAACAGCAAAGAGCCGATCGCGAACAAGAAAGAGCTCAACAAGCAGAAGACCAATTAGAGCAATTGCGGGCTCAGTTGCGATCGGCCGGAATAGAACCGGAATTGTGAATTGCCTGCAAGGGCGATCGCCCCCATCCCCAGCGATCGCACGTAAAAACTTTACAAGGGCGATCGGGAACATCGATCGCTCCTATTGAAGCTAAAATCGAACAACAACCCAAAATAAATCTATGGGACTCTTTGACAAGATTCGCGGCGAATTTGTCGATATCATCCAATGGTTGGACAATACCAGCGATACCATTGCCTATCGATTCGAGCGCCACCAAAACGAAATTAAACAAGGTGCTAAACTAACTGTACGGCCAGGACAAATAGCAGTCTTTGTCAGCGAAGGTCAAGTTGCCGATATCTTCGCTCCGGGAATGCACGAACTGTACACCCGCAACTTACCCGTTCTGGGCACCTTAAAAGGTTGGCCCTACGGTTTCAACTCTCCTTTTAAAGCAGAAGTCTACTTTTTTAACACCAAAATATTTACCAACCTGAGATGGGGAACCTCTAACCCTGTAATTATCCGCGATCCAGAACTCGGCCCAGTGAGAATGCGGGCTTTTGGCACATACAACATTAAAGTTTCCCATCCAGAACAACTCTTAAAACAACTAATAAGCACTGACGGACTATTTCAAGTAGATGAAATCACCGATCAACTCCGCAATACAATAGTCAGTGCCTTTGCCAATTGGGTTGGCAGTTCCCGCGTTCCCCTGCTGGACTTTGCAGCCAACTACACCCACATGGGCGAACAGGTGCGAGTTGCCATACAGCCAAGTATCCAGCAGTTTGGGTTAGAGTTAACTCAGCTATTAATTGAAAATATCTCGATGCCGCCTGAAGTTGAAGAAGCACTCGACAAACGAGCCTCGATCGGACTTCTGGGAAATATGCAGCAATATACCCAATATCAAGCTGCTAACGCTATAGAAGCATCTGCAAATAACCCTAGCGGCGGCAATCAAGCATTAGAATTTGGCATGGGAATGGCACTAGGTCAGCAAATGACAAATATGATGCAGCCGCCAGCATCGCAGACTCCGCCGCCACCTCCCCCGCCAATACAAACTCAGTGGTATATTGCCCAAAACGGTCAACAATCAGGCCCTTTTGAATTACATCAACTTCTGCAAAATGGTTTGACACATCAGGTAATGGTCTGGCGTGCGGGTTTTGACGGCTGGAAGTTAGCATCGCAAGTGCCGGAATTAGCATCTTTGTTGGCGACAGTACCGCCGCCTCCCCCGCCAGCCGCCGCCTAAAATTTTGCATATTTAGTTAATTGGTAATTGGTAATTGGTATGGTTTCCCGATTACCGATTACCAATTACATCACCACTTAACCATTATGAATACTTCTGAACCTGCTGTTAAACGTTTTCCCTGTCCTAGCTGCGGGGCTTATTTAGAGTTCAACCCCCAAGCAGGAAAGCTCAAGTGTGCTTACTGCGGCTGGCAGGATGCAATTCCCCAAACTGCTGAAGAGGTAAAGGAAAATTCTTACGAACAATATCTCCAACTCGATCGAACGGCCCTGGCAACTTTATCAACAACAGCCGTTGAAGTAAAATGCAATGATTGCGGAGCAAGTGTTACTTTTGAACCGCCGAAAGTAGCGGGTAAATGTCCATTTTGTGCTTCGCCAATTGTGACGCAACCTGCAAAGGCTAGCCCTAGCGTGCATCCAGAGGGAATTGTACCGTTTGAAGTTACTGATAAACAGGCCAGAGAAAGCATTCAGAAGTGGCTAAGCAACCGCTGGTTTGCTCCTTCTGCTTTGAAATCCCTAGCGCAACAGGAGAAAATTCAAGGGGTTTATTTGCCGTTTTGGACTTACGACACTTATACGGTTAGTTACTATCAAGGTTCTCGCGGAGAACACTACTACGTAACTGAAACTTATACGGAAACAAACTCCCAAGGCGAAACTGAAACTAAAACTCGCGAAGTGCAACATACCAGGTGGTGGCCTGCTTCTGGGAAAGTCGATCGCTTTTTTGACGATATTCTGATTCCCGCTACAACTTCAGTCGAGCGCCCCCGCCTGGATGCGTTAGAACCTTGGCATCTCAAGGAGTCGCTGCGCCCTTACAATTCATCTTATTTAGCTGGGTTTGAAGCGCAGCGATCGCAACTTTCTCTCACTCAAGGATTTGAATCTGCTAAAAATGTCATGGCTCCTACTATTCGCTCGGATGTTTGTAGGAATATTGGTGGCGACGAACAGCGGGTTCACAGCATTTCTACTGATTACAGTGGTATCACTTTTAAGCATATTTTGCTACCTGTGTGGCTGTGTGCCTATCGTTATCAAAACCAACGATATCAAGTAATGGTTAATGCACGCACCGCTGAAGTTCAAGGCGAACGTCCCTACAGTGTTTGGAAAATTACTGCTGCTGTTGTTAGCGGTGTCGTGCTTGCGGGTGTTATGTACCTATTGTTTACTGGTAATTGGAAATATATCCGTGTTCCCGGTTTGCCTCAACCCCAACCCCAACCCACTTCCCTACCTGTACCGCGCCCAAGTTTACCGCCAGTTCCTATTCCCTCTACCGCACCTGTACCGAGCCAAAAATTACCACCAGCGCCTGTTCCCTCTACCCCACCTGTACCGAGCCAAAAATTACCGCCAGCGCCTGTTCCCTCTACCGCACCTGTCCCCCCGAACAAAAAATTACCGCCAGCGCCTGTTCCCTCTACACTCTAGTAATTCTCGATGGAGCAGTCACCGGAGGCGGCGGAGGCATCGTCGTCGGTGTAGTAGTCGCGATCGATGTCAGTAAAATTAACTCAATTATTATTTTGTCCCAATCAATAAATTTAAGGTTAATCTACCTTAAGGAGTACACAACAGTGTTTTTAAGTATATTTTTTAAAACACCTAAATTAAAGAGTACAAGCTCTCTTTAATTTAGGTGTTGCTTTAAGGAAAGATTATGAGTACAGTAGATTTAATTGTACTGATGATTTTAATAAAAACCCATAGTATTTTCCTAAATGATATATAAACTACGAAATATCGATCTTGAAAAACTAGGAATGAACTGCAATTGATAGCATCTCAAACCTTTTGAAAAAGCGAAAAATTGTAAATATCTTGTGTCAACCACTCAAAAAATATTTAATTAGTACAACCAACGAACTTTTACTAACATAATTTTAGAATCACTTGTATGAATCAAAATCAAATTAAATGGTTGGCCGCCGCTCTAATGCTAATAGACCACATCGGATTGATGCTTGAAGCAGAACCCATGCGTATCATCGGCCGCCTCAGTTTTCCGTTGTTTAGTTGGGTATTTGCTCAAAACTGGAAACGACCGGGGGACAAAAATCCTCTAATTACTCGACTGATATTATTTGGGGTACTTTCTCAAATACCTCATATGTTACTTTTTGGCAATTTACAGTTAAACATCATGTTTAGCTTTGCCGTAGCAGCACTAACTTTGAGCTACATCCGACGCTTCGATCGCAAAATTGCAGTTTTAAGCACAGGTCTAGTAAGTGCTCAAATTTTAGGAGTGACTTACGGCTGGTATGCAGTGGCTTGCCCGCTATTGATGATTAGGTGGAAAGGAGGAGGATCTCGCCTTTGGTGGTTCGGCTGGACTATAGCAAATATCGGATATGCAATTAGTTGCAAAAGCTGGATTCAAATTTTCGCTATATTCACACCGCTAGTTCTGGCATACTACGATACCTCTAAAGACCAAAAACCCACGGCTCTCGAAAAAAGATTTTTCTATTATTTTTACCCACTACACCTTGGGGGGCTAGCGGCACTGCGAACAATGGTCTAAATAAGACTGGGGATTCTAATTAGTTCATTGTGGATTTTTTATTTAAACGAAGTACAACCGCGTCTCTGAGCGATCGCCCCCAGAAGAGCGCGATCGCTTTCCTGTAACTTGCTTTTACTCTGTCCACTCGCTGTTTTTCAGCCTCACTGATTTCTGGCAAATCATCTTGCCACTCGCGAAAGAATTGGTCGTCTTCAACCCACTCTATTTTGAATTTGGTTTCCCTATCGTACCTCGTGACATTTCTATCTTGAATTGTTGGTACCATAAATTTAAGCAATTCATCAAAATTCGCTGTTAATTTATGATAGCAATAATTGCTAAATTTCCGTTAATACTGAAGTATTGCGTCTTTTAAAACAGGACATCGCTGAATGCTGAATAACGATATTGCCCGCAGTTCGCTTAGTCCGGCAGGGGTTTAAACCCCTGCCTCAAAGCAAAAGTCCTCTGAAAGAGGACTAATGTATTCTTCAGTCCTCTTTCAGAGGACTTGCGCTATGAGACAGGGACTTTCAGTCCCTGGCGGACTTTCTGGCTAAGCCGACACCTCCAAGCACTGCCGTGTCCCTACAGATTTCCCAAAAAAATGTAACGAGTTGTAAAGTATAATTAAACCGAAGCGAACACAGAGGCCAAGTAGTATCAAATGCGAGTTGCGATCGCCGGAGCAGGCTTAGCAGGACTTTCCTGCGCTAAATATCTTACCGACGCGGGCCACACCCCCATCCTCCTAGAAAGTCGGGACGTACTCGGCGGCAAAGTAGCCGCCTGGAAAGATGCAGACGGCGACTGGTACGAAACCGGCCTCCACATCTTCTTCGGCGCATACCCGAATATGCTCCAACTATTCAAAGAACTTGACATTGAAGACCGGCTGCAATGGAAAGAGCACTCGATGATTTTCAATCAGCCGGAAACCCCCGGAACCTATTCCCGCTTTGACTTTCCCGACCTTCCGGCTCCCTTCAACGGCGTCGCAGCCATCTTGAGCAACAACGATATGCTCACCTGGCCGGAAAAAATCCGCTTCGGTATAGGTTTGATTCCGGCGATGCTTCAGGGCCAAAACTATGTCGAAGCAATGGACAAATACTCGTTTTCCGACTGGCTCAAAAAGCAAAACATCCCCCCCAGAGTCGAAAAAGAAGTATTCATCGCCATGTCCAAGGCGCTCAACTTCATCGACCCCCACGAAATCTCTGCAACCATACTGCTGACAGCCCTCAACCGCTTCTTGCAAGAGAAAAACGGCTCGAAAATGGCCTTTTTAGACGGTTCCCCCACAGAGAGGTTGTGTCAGCCGATGGTAGACTACATAACTGAGCGCGGCGGCGAAGTACGGCTGAATGCACCCATCAAAGAGTTTTTGCTCAACGATGACAACACGGTGCGCGGCTTCCACATTCGGGGAGTAAAAGGGGCAGAGTCAGAAATTCTGACGGCCGATATTTACGTTTCCGCGATGCCGGTTGACCCGCTCAAGTTGATGATGCCGAAACCTTGGGGCGAAATGGATTATTTCAAACAGCTCGAAGGCTTGGAGGGAGTACCCGTCATTAATGTACACTTGTGGTTCGATCGCAAGCTAACTGAAATCGACCATTTGCTGTTCTCGCGATCGCCCCTGCTGAGCGTCTACGCCGACATGAGCAACACCTGCCGCGAATATGCCAACCCAGACAAATCCATGCTGGAACTGGTTTTAGCACCGGCCAAAGACTGGATAGGCAAATCAGACGAAGATATCGTCGCAGCCACAATGGTCGAGTTAGAAAAACTCTTTCCCGATCAAATCCCAGAACCAGCCAAACTGCTCAAATATCACGTAGTCAAAACCCCTCGTTCCGTCTACAAAGCCACTCCCGGACGCCAGCAGTGCCGTCCCACACAAACAACTCCCATTAGCAATTTCTATCTAACGGGGGATTATACGATGCAGCGTTATCTTGCGAGTATGGAAGGTGCCGTGCTTTCTGGTAAGCTGACAGCGCAGGCTATTTCAACGGCCAATAACCAATGAAAAATTAAGAATTTTTCATAAAGACGTAAAAAATCTCCCGTTTTCTAAACGGGGGAAAATCAGTTCTAATCTTTAAATTTCTTATTCTCGGATGCTGCAACTGTCAAAACTCCAGTGCATGAGAACTCTGGCTTCTGTGGATGACTCTTACGAACTGTGCCGCCAAGTCACCGCGAGTTATGCCAAAAATTTTTATTTAGGCACTCAACTCATGCCCGAAGCCAAGCGTCGGGCGATTTGGGCGATTTACGTCTGGTGCCGCCGCACCGACGAACTCGTAGACGGGCCTGGTTCTGATGCAACGACCCCTGAAACCCTCAATCTGTGGGAAAAACGCCTAGAATCTGTGTTTGCCGGCCATCCTCACGACGACTACGACGTAGCTTTGGTGGATACGCTGTCTCGTTTCCCGATCGACATTCAGCCGTTTCGAGAGATGATTGCGGGCCAGCAAATGGACTTGTACCGCAGCCGCTACGAAACTTTTGAAGAGCTCAATCTTTACTGTTATCGAGTAGCGGGTACTGTAGGGCTGATGTCGATGTCTGTCATGGGTGTAGGCGAATCGAGCTCCGCTGCTAACTGGAATTGGCATTGGGGGAATAGAATTCCCAAAGAAGAAGCGATAGCCCTGGGTATTGCCAAGCAGTTGACTAATATTCTGCGCGATGTCGGAGAAGACGCCCGCCGCGGCCGCATTTACCTTCCCTTAGAAGACTTAGCCTTGTTTAACTACACCGAAGAAGATTTATTCAACGGTGTAATTGACAACCGCTGGCGGGAATTGATGCGGTTTCAAATTCAGCGAGCTCGCAAATTATACGCCAGCGCCGAACCGGGAATTAAAGTGCTCAGTCCCGATATCCGCTGGACAGTTTGGGCTGCTACTATGCTGTACAGCAGAATCTTAAATGCGATCGAACGCAATCAGTACGATGTTTTCCAGAAGCGGGCTTATGTTAGCAATTCTCAGAAACTGCTGTGTCTCCCCGCCGCTTGGATGAAGTCAAAAGTGCTTTAGCCGCAGGCAATTTTGCTGGCGATTCGGCAACGGGTAAGGGGTATTTGTCAAGTTACAAATTATATGATGTCCAGCAAATTGCATATGAGGTTTGTGGGGATGCGCTAGTGCCGTGTCCCTAACTTTGTTAGGTTAACTTAAGTCAATTTATAAGTCAAATTAGTGGAGTAGCGGGCGGAATTTTCAATTGGGCGATCGAACTTTCCAACAATTGCTTTTCCTGCTGGAGTTTTGCTTCTAAATTTTGAATTTGTTCTCGGCGGGCTTCAACTTCAATCAAGCGGCGAGACAATTCTTGACTCTGCAAAGTCAGAGATTGCCTCCAATCTTCTGCTTTCTGGGCTTCTTGCTGCAAAAAATCGGGAGTAAAGCCTGTTGTTAAATATTTCTCAACTAATTGTAGTACCCAGTTTGTAGCTGCTTGAATATTTACAACCTGGTTATTTTCGCCAATATCTGCTAATACTAGCATCCCTTCATTTAAAACATTAGGTGCAGAGTTAATTGGATTTTGAGCAAAATCTGGCGGTAGGGTCAAGACAGTTTCTTCAAAAAGCATAGCCCAAGTATCCTCAGCATTTTGGCAAGCCAGCAATTGCAGACTTATCTCACCTAAAATTTCCTGATTTTGTACTTGGGCTAAATATAACATGAGGGTAATAAGTGATTGCTTATTAGTTATTCATAACTGGTAATGGGTAAAAACAGCTATCCGTGTATCCGTGCATTCCGCGTCCTGCTATTGGTAATTGATAATTGTAGGATTTGCGATCTCGTCGGGGCGGGTTTTACAAACAATTTATGCTTGAAACTAACTATCTCGTAAACCCGCCCCGGCCACAGTCAACAGTCAACAGTCAACAGTCAACTCTTAAAACAACTTTAGCCGATCGCGCAAAATCTCAGCTTGTTTTTCGGCTTCCGCCAAAGCATCCCTCGCCCCCTGAACCACATCAGGAGTAGCCTTATCCACAAACTTCTGATTAGTCAAGCGCGCCGCAGTATGCTTAATTTCAGCTTCCACCTTGCTCAACTTCTTCTCTAATTTAGCACGCAAAGCGGCCAAATCCACGACCCCAGCCAGAGGAATCAATACTTGCACAGTACCGACAACCCCAGCAATTGACCCCCCTTGACCCCCATTACCAAGGGGGGATTCTGCATCCAAACTAGCAGTTACGGTCAGATTTTCGACTTTTGCCAAATCCTGAATGTAAACGCTTCCATCTGAGATTATTTGGCGTTCTTTCTCGCTTTCGCTTTGCAAAATCGCCGTCACCTTCACACTGGGTTTGATATCAGCATCGGCCCGCAAATTGCGAATAGTGCGAATTGTACCAAACAATAACTCAAATTGCTGTTCTAACTCGGGATCGATTAGCGAGATATCGGCTTCAGGATAAGCTTGCAAAGCCAAACATCGATCGTCACCTGTTTGAGTCAGAGTGTGCCAAATCTCCTCAGTAATGTGCGGCATAAAAGGATGCAGCAGTTTCAGAATACCTTCCAACACAAAAGCAAAAGTTTGCTGTGCCACTTTCTTAGAATTTGGTTCAGCATCCTGCTGCAAGCGAGACTTGACTAACTCAATATACCAGTCACAGAAATCGCCCCAGATAAACTCATAAAGTCCCTTCGCCGCTTCCCCCAAACCGTAATTTTCCAAACAATTGCGGCTTTCTTGCACAACTTGATAATAGCGAGACACAATCCAGCGATCGCACAATTCCAAACCACCTACCCCAGAAGGACTTCCCAACTGTTCCGGAGTCTGTCCCTCCAAATTCATCATCACAAACCTGGCCGCATTCCACAACTTATTCGTGAAGTTCCGGGAAGCTTCCACTGATTTCGATTCATCAGTTTTGCGATCGTACTCCATGCGAATATTTTGACCGGCCCCAACCACTTCCTTAACCAAAGTGTAGCGCAAAGCATCAGTACCGTACTTGCCAATCAACAGCAGCGGATCGATACCGTTGTTTTTACTCTTAGACATTTTCTGACCGTTTTCATCCAACACCAAACCGTGAATGTAAACAGTATCAAAAGGCATCTTTCCAGTAAAATGTCCGGCCATCATCGTCATTCTAGCAACCCAGAAAAAGATGATATCAAAACCTGTAACCAAAGTAGTTGTCGGATAGTAAAACTCCAAATCTTTAGTTTCGTCAGGCCATCCCAAAGTTGAGAAAGGCCACAAACCGGACGAAAACCAAGTATCCAATACGTCTGGATCTCTTGCTAGCTGCACCTCCTTACCAAATTTAGCCGTAGCTTTTTCCTTAGCTTCAGCTTCAGTTTTCGCAACTATAAAAGGTGTTGTATCAGTAATTTCTCCTTGGGTTTCGCTAACAGCATACCAAGCCGGGATTTGGTGTCCCCACCACAATTGTCTGGAGATACACCAATCCTTCAGCTTCACCAACCAATCGCGATAAACCTTTGTCCATCTGTCAGGAACAAAGACTGGTGAGTTACTTTGATCTAATGCTTCCAAAGCGCGTTGAGAAAGAGGGTCGATTTTCACAAACCATTGAGTAGATAGCAACGGTTCGACGGGAACTTTGCCGCGTTCGCTGTAGGGTACTGTATGCTTGTAATCTTCTATTTTAACCAAAACCCCGTCACTTTCTAACCGCTGCACCACATTTTTCCGGGCAACAAATCGGTCTTGTCCCTGGAACTCTCCGGCATTTTCATTTAAAGTGCCGTCCTTATTCATGATGTTAATAAACGGCAAATTGTGACGCTTACCCATCTCGAAGTCATTCGGATCGTGGGCGGGTGTCACCTTGACACAACCAGTTCCGAAAGTCGGATCGACAAACTCATCAGCAATGATTGGGATTTCGCGATTCACGATCGGCAAAGTCACAGTTTTACCGATAAGATGCTTGTAGCGATCGTCCTGTGGATTCACAGCCACCCCAGTATCGCCCAACATTGTTTCCGGCCGCGTCGTCGCCACCTCCAAATAACCAGAACCGTCCGTCAAAGGATAGCGGAAATGCCACAAATGGCCTTCAACTTCCTGCTGGTCTACCTCCAAATCCGACACAGCAGACTGACTCGCCGGACACCAATTCACCAAGTAATTGCCGCGATAAATCAGCCCCTCATCGTACAGACGGACAAACGCTTCTAAAACCGCAGCGGATAAGCCTTCATCCATCGTAAAGCGTTCGCGCGACCAATCAACAGACACGCCCAAACTGCGTAATTGATTAGTAATAGTATTGCCCGATTCCGCTTTCCACTCCCAGGCCCGTTCCAAAAATTTTTCTCGACCTAAATCGTGGCGAGTTTTGCCTTCTGCTTTGAGTTGCTTTTCGAGAATAGTTTGAACTGCGATGCTAGCATGATCCGTTCCCGGCAACCACAGCGTATTGCGTCCAGTCATGCGGTGATAGCGGACGAGGACATCAATCAGCGTCTCTTCAAAAGCGTGTCCCATGTGGAGGCTGCCGGTCACGTTGGGCGGCGGGATGACGACGCAGTAAGGTTCGCCACCTTTTTCGGGGTCAGCTTTGAAGGTTTGGTTGTCTTCCCAGTATTTTTGCCATTTGGCTTCGGTGGCTTGGGGGTCGTATTGGGGGGGTAGGTTTGCGGTCATGGTGCTTGAGAGTTTGATCTTATTTAGATTGTGCCATAGAAGGGAGGAGAAGAGTTTTGAACCGCATCGGCGTCAGAGGCAGAGGGAAGAGCGATATTCAATGCGGGGCGGGTTTACGTTAAAATCAAGGTAAAATTAAAAGGTTTGATGGCATTATGAATGTAGCAGCACTTCGACATCAAATCGATCGATGGCTCGATCGACTCTCTCCAGAACATCTGGCATTAGTTGCGAGTTTTATAGAGTTTCTAAGCCAAAAGCAACGTCAGGGGGTAATCATTTCGCAAAATAATCTGCCAGAGGTTTTCTCAGCAGAAATCCAAGAGATGCCTCCTGCTAATTCTTTTAGTATTCCAGAACCCTCAGAAATTGACGGAGAGGGCCAATCTAAAGCAGCGCTTCTACAAGATTTTCGGCAAGCTTGGCACGAAGCCATGACTGGGCAAACCATTTCGGTTGCTCAAATGTGGGAAGGAATTGAAAATGACTGACTTGCCCTTAATTCAAGTTATAGTTTCACCAACCTTCAATCGCAATTTACGCACTCTTGCAAAAAAATACCGCAGCATTCGCAATGATATTCAACCCATTATCGAACAACTCACACGGGGAGAACTGCCAGGAGATCGAATTGCTGGAGTGGGTTATGCAGTCTTCAAGTTGAGAGTCCGAAATAGCGACACTCAAAAAGGTAAAAGTGGTGGATACCGTTTAATTTACTACGTCCAAACAGCAACGGGAATCATTTTGCTGACCCTTTACACCAAATCAGAACAAGTCGATATTGCAGCAGAGGATATTCAGAACATTATTACAGAATACGAGCAGCAGAGCGAAGATCGAGAGGATATCTAAGAGTTGGGGAATCTTGCGCCGTCGAATATGAGGTTTCGACATCTTCAGTGGTAAAATCCTTTTAATATCTTATTTGACAGAAATCCCTAATCCACAACCCGCCTTCTCTGGGAGAAAGCCACGATTTTGCCGATCGACCGTTTTTTTGCATTAGTCCTACTGGTAAGCTGTTGGGCATTTAAAAGACTATAGTAGGGTGCGGAGCGTACATAAGCGTTTCCCTTGAAAGCGTAAGTGTTATAACTGACGCACCCTACAAGCCTCGTTAGTGTTTTAAATGCTCCACAGCTTAAAACAAATTGCAATAATTATGAATCGCAATGAATAACAGTTATCAAACTCCAGGAATTGCGTTTTTTGTTCTCAAACTCAAACAAAAATTTCTAGTTTGTAGGCGGGATTTAACATCGTATAGCAACACGGGCGACTGCTATACCTCGATTACTTCACCTCCTTATAATCAACTCCATAACTCGTATCTCTCCCCGACAAATACGTAGTTTTCCCGGTTAAAGTCTCCAGAGTTTTTTTCGTTTCAGCCGAAGTAATCGAATTCAGAGGTACGCCGAACTTGCTAGCCAAACCAGCCGCCACGCCCACACCTTGTCCTTGATAAATATTCACCGTCGCAATTCGCCCGACGGATACAGCCATACCGACATAACCGGACGATCGCCCGACAATGGCTAAATTCTTGACTTTGCTAGCCAAAGCACTTTCTATCCCGAAATTATAGACTGGCAGCGGCGGAATTCTGGCAGATAAATTCTTGACTCCGCCCCGCATATCGAAATCGTAGGAAAAACTGCCGATCGACTTTTCGGGTACTGTTCCTCCTTTGATAATCTCCTTCCCCGTCAGGGGATCTATCACATCGCGAACGTTCAAAGTTTGCCTGATATAAATCTCGTCTGGAAGAAATACTCTCACATCTTTACCAGACTTCTTTTGTAGCCAGTGTTGGAGATGTGACATTTCTTTAATCATTTCAGGAGTCGGTTTTCTGCCGTTAGCTTCCATCTTCATGATTTGGTGAACTTGGTATTTAAACAAAAACCCGTTCCAGGAGAGTACATTTTTGTTATAAACGCAGACATTGCCTTTATCAAAAAAGAATCCTTTATTTTGACTAAAGGGCAGATTTCTGTCTATGTGATACGCTGCGCCTATGGCTACGCTTCTGATATCGTAGCCGTCTGTATATGGCTGATAAATCGTACTCCAAAAATTCCTCAGCCAGAATTTTGTACTAGCCGGATCTTTAGATTTCATAATGCTTTCTTTGATCTTTTTTACCAAAGGCCGATTGTAGAGAATTTCATCTTCTATGCTGCGGAATTCGGACATCGTTATACCTGTAATTCTCGGAACTACAGAGACTGCTAAAGTTTCATTCTTTGATTTTATATTTTGAGATTCATATCCTGTATAATAAGATAATCCGGCTTTTCTAGCCAATTCTGCGTCTTGAGTTACGTCAATAAAAGAGTTGGCTTTAATTTTTAGAGTGCTGCCTTTTACTTGGGCATATTCAATTTTTTTATCTACGACGTGGGGAGTAAGAGTTGAGTTGGAAATAACTCTGACTTTTGCTGCTGAAAGCATTTGCCTGAGAGCTCGATCTGCCTTTTTTGGATCTAAGCAAGATTCGCGCGCATCCGCTTTATCTAAGAATTCCTTAAAACATTGGGCGTAGGGTTGGCGATACCAACCGGGGATTTTATCTAAATCGATGTAAGCTAAACCGCCGCGGGTGAGTAAGCCGCCCAAAGGATCTCTTCCGTAGTTCGATCGCACGATCGCAACTTTGCCCTTTGCGCCTAAAGTTTTCTTAGCCCATATCGCCGCACATATCCCCGGTACTTCATCACCATATACTACTACATCAAACTTTTGCTCCGGTGATTTTTTGGGAACTACCGGAGGCGGGCTGCTGGGTTTTTGCGGCAGATTTCCAGCGTCTAAGGTAGCACTTGCTGGGTCTCTATTTGCGATATAATTTTCTATCTCTCTGAAACCTGGATAATTAAGTAAAAGTTTTAGGGCGGCAAAGATGATTGCAATTGAAGCTAATTTCTTAAAAGTAGAGAGCATTCAGTTGACTCGTTTGTAAATTTGCATTACCTGAAAGCACAGTTCAGGGTTGACGGAATTGAATATAGCACGTTTAGATAATTTCGACACAAGTTTAACTTTTCCGGGAACCGTGGTAAACGAATCTTCTCAACCCAAACCTGGTGATGCTGTCCTTGGCAGCCAAAATGCTACAATTACATCTATCACCAATTTAAACATAAAAAACATGACTTTTGAGGCGGTTTTAAATCTTGTTAAGCACTTGTCTCTAGCCGAAAAGTTACGATTGATTAAGTGGATTGTTCCTGAAATAGAACGAGAATTAGTTGTTCGGCCCGCTCCCCGCAAATCATTGTGGGGTTTATGTGCTGACTTGGGGATTGCACCTTCTGCCGCTGATATAGATGAAGCTCGCAGCGAAGAATGGGCGAATTTCCCAAGGGAGGATTTCTAATGCTGCGTGCTGTAGCTGATACTCATGCTGTTATCTGGTATATCTTTGCCGATTCACGACTTTCGGTGACTGCTAGAACGACAATAGAAGATATAGCTGCCGAAGGAAATCAGGTGGCTTTTTCATCAATTACATTAGCAGAAATTGTCTATCTGAGCGAGAGAGGGCGGATTAATTCAACTACTCTCGATCTATTATTGAGAGAAGTTGAGAGCGATGATGCCTTATTGGTTGAAATTCCTTTCGATCGCAATATAGCTTTGACTTTAAGGCAAGTTGACCGATCGCAAATTCCCGATTTACCCGATCGCATTATTGCTGCTACTGCTTTGTATCTTAATGTACCCGTTATTAGTCGCGATCGCCGGATTCAATTATCTAGTATAGACACAATTTGGTAAATCTGAGTCACTCGGCGCAAGTTTAAATTTTCCGGGAACTGTTGTTAGCGGTTTTGCCTGTGTTACTGGTTTGGGAGGGCTATTGATGAGGGTAAGGATGGGGGGTGCGATCGCATCTCAGATATCTGGTGTCGGGAAGGGCGATCGGCTACAATAATTTAAGAACAACAATTGAGTCACCTTAAACATACATAAAAAATGGAAAAAGTTTTTGTACATCCTGAATGTCCTTTTTCAGAAAACACATTTAACTTATTGGCACAATTTTATACTACAGCAGATGAAAGCTCAGATTTTTACCTTGCACACAAAAAAGAATTTTTAAAATATGTAGAAGAACCATTAAAGTCTGTTTCAATTCAGGTGGAACAGATGTTACCAGATTTTATCAAAAAACATATAAATATCAAGTGGGAAAGAGTTGGCTCTATCATTACAACAGACTTTTGCCAATCAATAGCTTACAGTGTAGCTTTTGGGTTTGAAGATATCAATTCTCTAGATGATGCTCAGTTAATGCTAAGATTTGACAGCGAAAAGTTAACTTTTGGTTTTTATGCAAAAAGTGAGTATGTTGATTGCATAATAGATAATTATCAATGTAATTATCTAGATAAACCAGGTGTAATAGAAATGCTTAAACGTTACGAGCTTCCCAATCAACATCATTGCTATTTAACTCAGCAAATAATTCGTGTTAATTCCATTGGGCCGGAATCGCGTAGCATAATCATGAAACCTCAAAAATGTATTTATGAATTATTGGAAAGTATTATTTCTTTAGCCGAACAACCACCGGAAGTTAAAACACATAAAATTACTAATATTCAGATCGCTATATCACTTGAATCAGAACAAGTATTAGGATATTCTGCTAAACAGTTAATTCAAATAATAGCGCAAACTTTTAAAAAAATATTTCCCTTGTTTTTATGTTGCAATCTGTATGATAATGAGTTACCTCTGCTTATCAGTCAATATTTTTCAGTATATACAAAAGAATTTAATCGATTCTATCATAGCCTCGAAGAAATTTCTTACTTTACTGGTTTTCAAACATCTGAACTAAACCGCTGGATACGCACCATTAACCGCAAGCAACAAGCCATCATCCAAGGCCCGCCCGGAACCGGAAAAACCTTCCTCGCTCAAAAACTCGCCCAATACTTAATCGGTGGCGGTGACGGCTTTTCAGACATTATCCAATTTCATCCAGCTTATACTTATGAAGACTTTATTCAAGGCATCCGTCCGCAAAGTCAAGATGGGGAATTAACTTATCCCATAGTTCCCGGCAGATTCCTAGAATTTTGCACAAAAGCTGAGTCTTGTCAAGATATTTGCGTTCTGATTATTGATGAAATTAACCGGGCAAATTTATCTCAAGTATTTGGAGAATTAATGTATCTCCTAGATGACCGACAGGACACAAAACGCTTTATTACACTAGCCAGCGGTCAAAAGTTTAGAATCCCTACAAATGTCCGCATTATCGGCACCATGAACACAGCAGACCGTTCTATTGCCTTAGTGGATAACGCACTCCGCCGCCGCTTCGCATTCATTCCCGTTTATCCTAATTATGAAGTCCTGCGACAGTATCACCAGAGAGAGGAAACAGGTTTTCCAGTTGATAAATTAACTAGAATTCTAGAAGATGTCAATCGCGCAATTAACAACAAACACTATGAACTAGGCATCTCCTTCTTTTTGACAAAAACCTTAGCTGAAGATATCCAAGATATTTGGCAAATGGAAATCGAGCCATACCTTGAAGAATACTTCTTTGATAATCAGGCAAAAATGGAGGAATTTCTCTGGGATAAAATCCAATCTCAATTCAGCAATTGATAATCTAACGCTACCATTATTACCAAAAACACGGCGTTACAGCATCTATGAAACGAGAATCACCCCAAATCATCGAACTCACAGAATATAAATTCGCAAGCTTTGAACAATACTCAATCCCCCAATCAGTAGGAGAAAAAATACACAAAAATTATGACAAGGAAATCGATATAGAATTTCCCAACTTTAAAACAAAATATCAATGGCACTTAAAATCTAAAGGCAGAGTTGGCAACATTCCCATCACTCCAGAATTTCACATCGCCATCCGCCCAAAGGTTCCCATAAACAACCTCTTCGGAATGATTGACTATGCCTACAACCTTAAGATAAAATTTCCCCCAGGATCGATTCAGTGCCAATCTTTACAAGAAAGTTACGAGAGATTAGCTAACATTCTTGCCCAAAAAATTCTAGAACGCTGTCGCAAAGGATTATATCGCGATTACTTATCCAAAACCGAAAGACTCGCCTACATTCGCGGTCGCGTCGATTTGCGGTCAGCCCTGCAAAAACCTTGGGATGTTAAACTAAAATGCCACTATAACGAGCAAACAGGCGACATCGAAGACAATCAAATACTCGCTTGGACACTTTTCATCATTGGCCGCAGCGCTTTGTGCGGTGAATCTGTTTCATCCACTGTGCGAAAAGCCTTTCACGCACTCCAAGGATTTGTTACATTAAAACCTTTTAAATCAGAAGCTTGTATTGATAGAAATTATCACCGTTTGAATCAAGATTATCAACTTTTACACGCCTTATGTCGATTCTTTTTAGATAACACAGGGCCGAGTCACGAAACAGGCGATCGCGAAATGCTCCCTTTTCTGATAGACATGGCTAAGTTATATGAACAATTTGTCGCTGAATGGCTCAAAGCAAATACACCAAAACGCTTTAATGTCGAACCACAATACCTAGTTAAACATGACAAAGATTATTTCGATGAGATTGACTTAATTATACGCGATATTGAAACAAATGAAATCCTGTACGTCCTCGATACAAAATACAAAGCTCCCAATAAAGTAGACAATACGGATCGTAATCAAGTAGTTACCTACGCAACGCTACTAAACTGTAAAAATGCAATTCTCATCTACCCTCAAACTCTCAAAGCGCTCGACCAACAAATTGGCGATATCCAAGTTCGCAGTCTAACTTTTTCCCTAGAGGGCGACCTCGATGAAGCCGGAATAACCTTCTTAACCTCTCTACTTCCAAGCACCGTCTCCTATTGGTGACAACTTAAGAAAACGTACAAAATTTTAAGGCATACAAAAAAAATGTAAATAGCTGAAACATTTACAGGCAAAGCAGTTTAGCTCCATTGAAGGAGTAAGGGATCATCTCTGTTTTGCTTTTTTACTGCGATCGCCCCCGCTCGCTAATGAGATGATTCCCAAAACAGTCTTGATGTACAACAGCTTAATTAATAAGCCGTAGAATAATTAAAACAAGAAAAAAAGTAATTATCCAGAAACAACTTCCGTTCCCCAAAAGCGCATTGATTCGCGCCGCCATATTCAGATAGACCTGGCAACTGTGATAGATTGGTTCGACGCAGTATTACTGCACTGCGGCAGTTTCGACACTGCACAACAAGCAGTCCACCAAAAGCTGTGAGCTGGATGAATGCGGCAGAAGGAATTGCCGACAGGGTGCCATCTCTTAAGCTCGCTCGCCCTACTTAAATCACAAAGATGATGAACTCTCAAGATTTTTTGAGGAGTGGTGATGGGTACTTACCCAACAAGGAAACTCATGCGCTAAAAACTACCCACGATGTCTGTTTTGATGTTCCATTATATACTCACGATATTTCCTCTGTCGAGGACTCTCAAGTCGATCTAACTCGATCTGACTATGTGAGTATCCATCAATGGTTTGAAGCACAGGTTAAGCAGACTCCTGATGCGATCGCCCTGTCATTTCAAGGGCAAGAATTAACCTATGATGCCTTAAATCAACGCGCAAACCAGCTCGCCCATTACCTTCAAGCACTAGGAGTGCAACCGGATGAACTGATTGCTATCTCTATGAATCGCTGCATGGAAATGGTGATTTGCTTTTTGGGGGTGATCAAGGCTGGGGCGGCCTATGTGCCGATCGACCCAACCTATCCCCACGAACGTCGAGCGTACAAGTTACAAGACGCCACTGTGCGATTCATTTTGATTCAACAGCATCTGGTTGAATTTTTGCCAGAACACAATGCTCGCGTGATTTGTCCAGATACAGACTGGCACGAGATGGCGCTATACAGCACTGAAAATTTGTCTCTGCTGACAACGCCCGAGCATTTGGCTTACGTTATTTACACCTCTGGTTCGACGGGATATCCCAAGGGTGTAATGATTGCTCACCGGGGCATGGTTCACCACAGCAAGGCGATCGCACAGGCATTTAATCTTGGATTGGGCGATCGGGTACTTCAATTCTCTAGCATGAGCTTTGACACCATCATTGGGGAAGTTTTTCCATCCTTGGTAAGTGGTGCAACAATCGTGCTGCGAACGGAAGACTGTATTAGCTCTACCCGCCAATTCCTCGAATTTATTGAGCAAGAACGCATTACTATTCTGCACTTGCCAACTGCTTTTTGGCATGGCCTCGTCAGCGGACTCTCATTGCTACGCGTTCCCATGTCGCCAGATGTGAGATTGGTGATTGTGGGCGGAGAAAAAGCCTCTCGGGCTCTGTATGGTGAATGGCGACAATTGGTTGGGCAATATCCTCGTTGGCTCAATGCCTATGGGCCAACTGAAACTACGGTGACGGCCACCATTTTTGACCCGATCGCTGAAGATTACGATCTCAGTAGTGAAGCAGACATTCCGATCGGTCGTCCTCTTCCCAACAGCCAAATTTACATTCTGGATGAAAACCTAAATCTTGTGCCAGATGGCGATATTGGAGAACTGTATATTGGCGGCCCGGGGCTTGCGAGGGGATATCTCAATTTGGCAGAACGCACTGCAAGTAATTTTGTTGCTAATCCATTTAGCGATCGACCTGGAGACAAACTTTACAGAACAGGGGATACTGCCCGCTATTTACCCAATGGAACGTTGGAGTTTATTGGTCGCATCGATTTTCAAGTAAAAATTCGAGGTTTTCGGATTGAGTTACTAGAGATTGAAACCTATTTGGAACAGTACCCATCTGTGCAACAAGGTATAGTTTTGGCACGGGAAGATGTACCCGGTGAAAAGCGCTTAGTGGCATATATCATTCCGAAGCACGGACAACCAATTCAGGTGTCTGCATTGCGTAGTTTTCTACAAACAAAGCTACCGGCATACATGATTCCGGCAGCGTTTGTAGTGATGGAGAGCTTCCCCATGACCCCCAATGGTAAAGTCGATCGTCGTGCATTTCCAGAACCGCAGGTTGTCGATCTGGTTCAGTACGGTGAAGTTGTGTTGCCTGCTGATGTACTAGAAACTCAACTTCTCCATATTTGGGAGCAGGTACTCAATATTAAGCCGATCGGTACTGCGGATAATTTCATGGATTTAGGCGGTACATCCCTGCTAGCAGCTCGCTTAGCTGACAAAATTGACCAAAAGTTCCAGCAGAGTTGGCCACTATCGATTATCTTCCAAGCCCCAACCATCAAACAATTAGCCGACATTCTACGTCAAGGGAATATCCCCAGCCAAAGCCTTTCCTTAGTTGAGATTCAACCGAAGGGTTCTGTGCCACCACTATTTCTGTTTGAAGGAGTGTCTATTTATTATCCGTTAATTCCATATTTGGGGCTAGATCGGCCGATATATGCCCTAATTACTCTTGTTAAAGATCGCATGAATGGACCACTCAATAAGGTTGAGGCAATCGCAGACTATTACATCAATGAACTCGTGAAGGTGCAACCAGAAGGCCCCTATTATTTGGGTGGTTTGTCATTTGGAGGTATTGTTGCTTTTGAGGTAGCTCAAAAATTGGCAGCTAAAGGACAAGAAACAGCGTTATTGGTGATGTTTGATTCCATGTTGCCCTCTGCCTACAAGCCCCTACCCATTCAGCAGCGGCTGCGCTTCCATACCCAAAAAATTGCTAAGGAGGGTATAGGTTACATCGTCCGTAGTGTCGTCGATAAAATAATGACACTTACAGACCCCATGACAATGCCGGCCCGCAAGACGATCGGGCGATACTTTAAGCCGAAAGAACCTACAGAGTCAATGTCTTACACCACAGACTATTTGATGACAGAGAAGATAATTCAGCAAGCAGAACGAGCTTACGTGCCAAAACCCTATGCTGGCAAAGTAGTTATGTTTAGAGCACTGGATTCTGAAGAGGGCGTAAGTGTCAGTCTCGATCCGGATCTAGGCTGGAAACCTTTTCTCAAAGACAATCTGACCATTTACGATATACCTGGAGACCATCTAGGTATTTTACAGGAACCCAATGTCGGGGCGATCGGCAACCGAATGAAGCTATTGCTGGAAGAGGTAATGGTGCAGCAGTAAAGTTTTTGGCATTCTTAATCGATATTCAGACAGGGTTGCATCGAATTATTGCGGTTATTAGAAAGATGAGGTACAACTTAGATTGCAGAATTTTAGATTAGGGGAGTGGAGGATTGGAGGATTGGGGGATTCGAGGATTGGGGAATTGTTAATGAATTGATGAATACCTCATCTTTCCGAGAACCGCTATAGATAATTCAAGAAAGTAGAACTACCCTCAATCAAGCATGAAAAACATTTTTAAACTCTCTATTGCCAAACACTCTACCCTAACTCAATATGCTTGGGTTAACGCTTTTTTCCGAATCTCATCTCACGATTTCATAGGCAATACAGGCATTTTTTGAAATTTAGATATTTCTGAAATGAATTGTATTATGCCCTAACTCTTCTCTGCGCCTAAATCGCCCTCTGCGGTTCATTTCTCCACAAAAAAAGAGGCGCAATTGCGCCTCCCAAATCTTTCATGTCTGTGTTCTAAACACTAACAGCCACTTTCGCTTCTTTTGCAGTCAACTTCTCGTAAGTCGCCCGCATCTTCAATCCGACTAACACTTGGAACAAACCAGTACCATTGTTGGAACCAGGATATTCGCGGTGCTGAAGCAATAGGTGAGTTAACTCGCCTTCATACTTCGCAGAAGTCTTGCTCAAATGGCTTTCGATGTAAATAACTTCTTCGAGATTCTCGAATTGACCATCTACTTCCAAAATCGAGACTTCGTGACCGTAGAAAGCGTCAGGCCCGTAGTACATCTTAATTCCGGGATAGGAACAAGTCAGCTTGCGGCCGCAAGGAACCCAGTTAATTGTTGAACCTTCGTCAAACAAATACGCAGGCTCAAAATTGGCGATACCTTCGCGCTGGATCATCTGCACGCGCAGAACTTTCCGCTCTTTGTCATCTTTGATCAAGTTGGTCGGCAACACTTGAATTACCACATCAGCATATTGCTTTTGCGGGTCGATGTAGGCTGTAAAATCGGGTTTGCGAGCATTGATCGCAAACAGCACGTCTTCGTAACGGTGGCCCCGTTCCGCCATGTCGCGCTGGATTTTCCAAGCAATTTTTACCTCGTCGCTGATGTCGAGGTAGACGCTGAAGTCGAGGAGCGATCGAACTCGCTCGTCGTACAGCGGATGCAGCCCCTCAATCACAATCACGTGATTCGGCTCTACCCTTTCGGGCGGGTCGATCATACCGGTTTCGTGGTTGTAGATCGGCTTGTCGATCGCATTACCTTCTTTGAGCGCCTTCATTTGCTCTGCCATCAGGTCAAAATTGTTGGCTCTGGGGTCAAGGGCAGTAATCCCTGTTTCCTTGCGCTGCTTGCGATCGAGACTGTGATAGTCGTCGAGGCAGATTACAGTCACGAAATCTTCCCCGAACAAATCTGTCAATCGGCGTAAAAAAGTAGATTTTCCGCATCCGGAATCTCCGGCAACGCCAATTAAAACCACGCGATCCGGCTTACTGGTCATAGTTTCCCTCTAAAACAATCACGGTTTACTAACTAACTCAAGTCTAGATTCCACAAAATTTCAGCCCGCAGGTAGCGACCAGCAGGCTTTATGCTGCTTTGCTACCCCGAGAGGATCGAGTTCTCACCAGCATACAGCAGTGAGTTGACTGCCTGCCCGGGAAGACCCAAGCAATCTTCAAGGCAAGTAATTAATACTAACTTTAGCGGTTAATCTTACCAGAATGCGTCCGCCCCCTACAAGCTCAACCTCATTAAACTGCTCGAATCTTCCTTTCTCGGGTGGGGCGCTCCCCAAATCACAAGGACTTATCGGGGCAGATCCCCCGATCGGGTAAAATATTGGCAGTACGCAGACAACAATAGCTATAGGTCAACAGCCGAACGCAATAGGGCTCGGTGAGCGCGGCGTTCGGCTAGTAGGGATTTGATACGCGAGCGATCGCAACTTCAACCTTCCCGCCGGCGTGGCGAGGCCCAAAAATTGGCGCGGCCAATTAGTCCCGATGGCCTTAAGAAAAAAGTAAATTGAGTCTAACGTCACATTCTCTTTCTTTATAACTCTGTATCGTGAAGGAAAATCAACCAATGTACAGCCCAAGCATATCTGGTGTGGCGGCCAACTCAGAATCAGGCAGCCGCATCTTTGTTTACGAAGTGGAGGGTATGCGTCAGAGCCAAGCAACTGACCAATTAAGTAACCCGATTCGCCGTAGTGGCAGCGTATTTATCTCCGTGCCCTACGATCGCATGAATCAGGAAATGCGTAGGATTGCTCGCATGGGTGGAAGAATTGTCAGCATCCGCCCCTCAAACAGCGCTCCCGAAACAAATGGCAAAGTCGCACCAGAAGCAGGGCTACAGAGTCAGAAATCTGGAGAAGAAACTAAGCCCATGACTCAAGCCAAGGAAAAAGTTCAGGTTCCTGTTAACCTCTACAAGCCGGCCAATCCCTATATTGGTAAGTGCATTTCTACAGAAGAATTGGTCAGAGAAGGCGGCGAAGGCACAGTCCGTCACGTCAAATTTGACATTTCTGGAGGCAATTTGCACTATCTAGAAGGTCAAAGTATCGGGATTATTCCCGATGGGACGGATAAAAACGGCAAACCTCACAAAATTCGGCTGTATTCGATCGCCTCCACCCGTCACGGAGACGATGTAGACGACAAAACAGTCTCTCTGTGCGTCCGCCGCCTAGAGTACAAAAGCCCAGAAACAGGCGAACAAGTGTTCGGCGTTTGTTCGACTTTTCTCACCGGTTTGCAACCGGGGGATGATGTCAAAATCACCGGCCCCGTAGGCAAGGAAATGCTGTTACCCGACGACGAGGAAGCCACCGTGATTATGATGGCTACCGGTACGGGTATTGCTCCTTTCCGGGCTTATTTGTGGCGGATGTTTAAAGAAAACAATCCAGATTACAAATTCAAAGGTTTAGCTTGGCTGTTCTTTGGAGTTGCTTACACTCCCAACATTCTCTATAAGGAAGAGTTGGAGCAATTGCAGCGCGAGTTCCCCGATAATTTCCGCTTGACTTATGCCATCAGCCGCGAGCAAAAGAATGTTGACGGCGGCAAGATGTACATTCAAAACCGGATTCAAGAGAACGCAGACGAATTGTGGGAATTGGTTCAAAAGCCGAATACTCACACTTATATCTGCGGTTTGAAGGGCATGGAAGGCGGAATTGATGAGGGAATGTCGGCTGCATCTAGCAAGTTCGGCGTTGACTGGGCTGCCTATCAGAAACAGTTGAAAAAAGAACACCGTTGGCACGTTGAAACTTATTAATGTGTTACCTGATTTAATCTGATTTGTAGGGTGGGCTTGGCTCGCCCTACAATTGTTTTTAGGGCAATTGTCTCCGACTTGTAATATCGTTTCCGGTTGCATCGGAATAATAAAATCGAGTCAAGAGTTAACACTCAACCATTCAGTTTTTCGACCCGCCCGTCAACAGTCAACAGTCAACAGTCAACAGTCAACAGTCAACAACCATGTATGAGTGCAACCGGAATTGATATAAGGTACCGAATGCGTACCCTACAATACTATTTTGATTGCTCCGGTACGGGAATAGCCTACAATGGTTGTGGCTTAATTGAGTTTCTACGGGTCAAAGTCGTGGCTTTCAAAATTGGTTTGTTAGGTTTGGGTACAGTTGGCGCGGGAACAGCAGAGATTTTGCTCTCCCCAGACGGCCGCCATCCGCTGTTGCAGGAATTGGAAATCTATCGGGTGGGAGTGCGCGATATTTCTCGAACTCGGTCTTTACAATTGCCAGAAAATGTGCTGACAACTGACCTAGAAGCGATCGCAACTGACCCGGAAATTGATATTGTAGTAGAACTGATTGGCGGATTGGAACCGGCGCGATCGCTCATTCTGCAAGCTATTGCCAGCGGCAAGCACGTCGTCACTGCCAACAAAGCAGTTATCGCCCGCTACGGGAATGAAATCTTCGAGGCTGCCAACAAAAAAGGCGTTTACGTAATGCTAGAAGCTGCTGTCGGCGGCGGCATTCCGGTCATTCAAAGTCTCAAACAATCTTTAGGTGCAAACCGCATTCAAACTGTCACCGGCATTGTCAACGGCACAACTAATTACATCCTGACGCGGATGCAAACAGAAGGCGCAGACTTTGCCGAAGTGCTCGCCGACGCTCAGCAATTAGGTTATGCTGAAGCTGACCCCACAGCAGATGTAGATGGATTAGATGCTGCCGATAAAATTGCTATCTTAGCCTCGCTAGCTTTTGGCGGACGCATCAAATTAGCAGATGTTCACTGCGAAGGTATCAGAAAAGTTAGTGCGGCTGATATTGACTACGCCGACAAGCTGGGATTTGTGATTAAATTGTTGGCTATTGCTCAAGAAACCTCCCGCTACAATGGCAAGCAAGCGGAGGGAGAAAGCGAACTGCTGTCAATTCGAGTGCATCCGAGTTTTGTTCCCAAAACTCATCCGCTGGCTAGTGTCAACGGGGTTTACAATGCAATTTTAGTCGAAGGAGAGCCGATCGGGCAATTGATGCTGTACGGGCGCGGCGCCGGTGCGGGCCCCACAGCTAGCGCTGTAGTATCCGACATTATAAATGTGGCGGCCATCCTGAAAAGCCAAGCTGTTCCGACTCCTCATCCTTTACTCAGTTGCAGTCACCAACACTACTGCAAAATTGCTCCGATGCAGGAACTTGTTACTCGCTTTTACGCCCGTTTTCTGACGCGCGATACTCCGGGGGTAATTGGCAAACTCGGCACTTGTTTCGGCAATCACAAAGTTAGTTTGGAATCAGTTGTGCAGACGGGAATTCACGGCGATTTAGCAGAAATTGTCGTCGTGACTCACGATGTTAGGGAAGGCAATTTTCAACAAGCACTCGATGAAATTCGCGCGCTGGAAGCAGTCGATAGTGTTGCTAGCACGTTGCGAGTTTTGTAAAAGTGATTTGCTAGGGGCGGGTTTCACATAAAATATTGGCTAATAATTAACAATCTCTAAAACCCGCCCTATCACTCCCCCAACGGTAAATGTCATGTAGATTTTTGCTATCTGATACAAGTAAAAGTTAATTTAGATTCTTCGTTGCGCGGTGGCGGGTTTATGTAGCTTTTTTGTACTTATTAAATATTGTTGGTAAAATCGGCGGCTACGCGATAATGAAAGGAACAGAATTCGATTTGGTCGATCGCCAGACGGGAAGGCACTTGCTAGATTCCCTCTACGAAAAGTTTGCCAAACCCCAAATGCACGATACTTTTAAACCCAATAATCCTTCAATTTACATTCGGCACGAGTCAGGGCAAGTTATTGATGGAAATTATATCATAGAAAAAGTGTTTGAAGACTCTCGCACTGGTTTTTATGCTGAAAGTCGCGTTCCCATTTCTGCCAATAATCCGCCTGTTATGGTGATTCGCGGATACGGTTCTTGGTATCCTTTCGATCGCGTTTTGGAAGATACGCCAGATGTATTTATGGCAAAACTAGAACGTCAGTTAAAATCGGCGCAAACTGCGGGTGCTATTGATTGGATAAAGCAGCAATTTCACAGCGGGAATCCGCCGGATATCATCGGAGAAAGTTTGGGCGGCAAAGTTGCTCAGCAAATAGCAGCAAAATACCCGGATTATATTAGATCCACTGTAATTTTTAATTCTTTGGGCGTTTCGGAAAAGTTAGCTAAAACTTCCACGGCTAACAATGTTTTTCACTACTTTACTTTAGGCGAAAGGTATGCTTTCTGGGCAAATGAAGGCGATTACATACCGGGAACGATTTTTGTGATTTCCCAGAAAGGCAACAACTGTTGTTATAAAATCGAAGAGGCGATCGTCCGAATGGCGCGTTTTGAAGGCAATTTTCAGAAAAGACGAGCCCTGGTGGTAGTATTGGCTCAGTTGCTTTTGGTAAACAGACACAATGCGATCGTCCTCAACAAGCGGCGGCCGGTAGTCGTTCAGATCGATCGCACTCAATTGCAAATTTTCCGAAAAAAGCGCTTTGTTTAAACTCAGACAGAATGGCTTCAGGCCGCAGATGGCTGATTTTCCCGCGCTGCGACGGCGAGAACCAGACAAAGTGCTGCGATCGCTTTTTCCCATTCTTGCTTTACAGCGGTGGGTTGAACTTCATCAAAGGCGCTAACTAAACGAGGGATCGCTCGTTCTAATGCCTGTCTGGGAATTGATTTGTGCAGATCAACTAAACGAGTTAAACTTTCTTGATTCTTCAAAAAACCGATTACCCATTTCGTAGTATGATCGGGACTCTCAGGGACGTTTTTAATTCCTAGTTCTGTTTGCAACCAGTCGTAAAAAGGCGGCAGCTTTTGAGCTAAAACAGTTCCAGCCGTTGGCAAAGTTTCTTTGAGCAAACCACTATCCAGACTTCCCAAGACTTGATTGAATTCCGGTGAATCCAGCAAGCTGGTTAATGGAAGTGAAAGCAGCGCTTCTGAAGCGTCAGGGGATACATTTAAAGTCCGCGAAAATGTTTGCAGCATTGGAAAGCCTCTGGTAGGGATGACTTTTTTAGCCTAACAATCACGCGAATCAATGAATATGAGCTACCTCATATTAGCAACATTGTAATATCTCAATCGCCAAAGAAGCCTCTAAATCTAGCTGCGTGCCTCTGCGGTTAATAATTTGCCGTTAAATATTCTACACAAATTCTCCCTTAGCAACCATCACCACCTTACCACCCACCAAAACTGTTATTTCCCCTTCATTCGTAGCGGCTTGTAACAACAGCAAAGAAGGTCGATTGATTTCATAACCTTGCTCAACTCTGACATCAATCTTTGCTTCCCCATAATAAGCATATTCTACCAAATATCCCGCCAAGCAGCCGTTAGCACTGCCAGTCGCCGGATCTTCAGGAATTCCTAATAAATGGGCAAAAACTCGCACGCTTAAATCATTGACATCGTTGTAAGTCTCAGGGCAAAATATTAAAATTTCTTTCGCTTCTGTGGTATCAATCAGCTCAAAATATCTATCTAAGTTGACTTGAGCTTTTTTGAGCGAGGCGAGAGTTTTTAATGGGACAATTATAAACGGCACTCCCGTAGAAACTTCTTGAATTGGGAAGTTGGCATCAATTTCATCTGGTTCTAAATTCAAGACATTTGCCAGAGTTCCGGCTGATAAAACTTGACCAAAACTAGGCGCGTTTTGTCGCATCCACAAAATATCTGCCGATTCATTGTGATAATTAAAAGTAACGGGAATTTGACCGACGGCTAGATTGAGAATTACTCGATCGACCTTTTCGCGAATAATCTCTTGCTGCAACACAAACGCAGTGCCCAAAGTCGGATGACCGGCAAAGGGCAATTCCTTCTTGGGCGTGAATATCCGCACGTCATAGCCACCATCTCGCGGATCGGGCGATCGAATAAACGTAGTTTCTGAATAATTGATTTCCCTCGCTATCAGCAGCATTTGGGCCTCAGATAGTTCGGCAACTCCCGCACCGCAAAATACAGCGAGTTGATTGCCAGCATACTTTGACTCGGCAAACACGTCAACTATATAAAAATTCATAATTAGGCCTTTGGTAAAAGTCGATAACTGATATTTTACATCCAGCGTTACAAAGCAGATTTATTTTATCCATCGAGTCACCGCAACGATTTGACGCACTTTAAAGAAGTGCTTAGAATTGGAAAGATATAGAGAAACAGGGATTTGTAAGAATTTGTTGAGGGATTTGTAACGATGAGTGAGTTTAAACAAGAGTTAGGGGAAATGTCGCGGGAAAAGCGACTTTATACTTTAGAAACTCTGCCAAGGCATTTAGTAGAGAGTGGGCAAGGGGAAAAGCTGCACCAGTTGTTAACGGATTTCGATTTTATTGAGGCGAAACTGGATGAGTTTGGGGTTCAAGCGTTAATTGAGGATTATGATTTAGCGACCGATTCTAATTTGTTGCGTCAGCAGGAAAAAAGTCGAAATCTCTACTTAATTCCATACGCACTTCGCAAGTCAGCGCCAATTTTGGAAAGGGATAAAACGCAATTAGCAAGTCAATTATGGGGGAGATTGCTTGCTTTTGAAAAGCCTGAGTTTCAGAGGATGTTGGAACAAGCCAAGCAGTCGAAAAATAGTCCTTGGGTGCGGCCTTTGAGGGGGAATTTAGTAGCGCTGCCTTTTGGAGCATGTGGGCTTATGCTCGGCGGCAATCATAGCGGGGTACAAGCAGTGGCGATCGCACCCGACGGCAAACGAGCAATTTCGGCTTCATCGGATCAAACTATTAAAATCTGGGACACAGACACTGGCAGAGAACTGAGAACTCTCACCGGTCATACTGGCTCGGTAAGGGGAGTCGCGATCGCACCGGATGGCCTGACAGCGATTTCGGCTTTAGACGATAACACCCTAAAAATTTGGGACACCGAGACAGGTACAGAACTTCAAACCCTCATCGGTCATACTAACTCTGTAAGGGGAGTCGCGATCGCGCCCGACGGCCTGACAGCGATTTCGGCTTCAGACGATAACACCCTAAAAATCTGGGACTTGGCCAGTGGCAGCGAACTGAGAACGCTCACCGGTCATACTAACTCGGTAACGCGAGTCGCGATCGCACCCGACGGCCTGACAGCAATTTCGGCTTCAGACGATAACACCCTAAAAGTCTGGAATTTGCTCAGCGGAACCGAACTGAGAACTCTCACCGATACTGGCTATGTATATGCAGTGGCGATGGCATCCGACGGCTTCATAGCGATTTCGCTTTCACAACTTAAGACCCTGAAAATCTGGGACACAGACAGCACCAGGGAACTTCAAATCCTCACCGATGATGATAGCTTTGCATCTGCAGTAGCGCTCGCACCCGACGGCAAACGAGTAATTTCAGCTTCATTCGATAACACCCTAAGAATCTGGGATCTGCCTAGCGGCAAAGAAATTGCTAGTTTCAGCGGAGATTATTGGTTTAATTGGTGTGCGATCGCGCCTGATGGGGTGACAGTGGTAGCGGGGGATTTCGCGGGCCGGCTACATTTCCTGCGATTGGAGGGAGTTAGCGGCGGGGGATAGGAGTTTTAAGTGCGATGGAGTCTTCAATCGGCTTTCGTCGGGTTTTGTTTGACAAGACGCGGTTTCAACCGCCCGGCGCGAGCGAAAAAAGTCGGTTCATCGGCGATCGCGTATAAAATCAGAATAAAAACATAGGAGTAATCGCCGTGAGCGTCACGACTGTAAAATGGACGGTTGCAGACTACCACCGCATCATTGCAGCCGGCATTCTGGAAGGGCGAAATGCTGAATTAATAGATGGAGAAATAATCGAAATAGCTCCCGAAGGAGAATCTCATGCTTACTCTAGCGATGAGGCTGGAGAGTACCTAATTTATTTGCTGGGCGATCGAGCTAAAATCCGCCAAGGTAAACCGATTATCTTGCCGGCAAGCAACTCCGAGCCACAACCCGATATCGCTGTAATTCAACGTTTGGGACAAGATTACCGAGAACATCATCCCTATCCAGAAAACATCTTTTGGCTGATAGAATACTCGGATCATACTCTGAGCAAAGACTTGGGAATCAAGAGCAAGATTTACGCGGAGGCAGGCATTTCTGAGTATTGGGTTGTCAATTTGCGAACTATGGAATTAATAGTATTTCGAGAGCCTACAAATGAAGGATATCAAGCGAGAGAAACTCTGAGTCAGGGTAATATTAATCCGCTGGCTTTTCCTGATGTTGCAGTTTCGGTCGATCGAATATTAGGGGCTTAGGTCAATTGGACAATAATGCAATAATTACTGCTGTTTCTGGCCGTTTCTTGTTACCAGGCTCTGCCTGGTAACACAGATCCAGAGGCTCCGCCTCGCTACTTCAAACAGCGAATTGCCTCTAACATTCCCCTGGCTTTATTCAGCGTTTCTTCGTACTCCATATCTGGGTTAGAATCAGCCACCAAACCAGCACCTGCTTGCACAGAAACCGAATGTTTATCACCACCTAAAGAACGAACAACCATAGTCCGAATGGCGATCGCACTATTCAATTGTCCCTCAAAATCATAATACCCGTAAACCCCAGAATAGGGTCCCCGGCGGCAACCTTCCAACTCGTGTACAATCTCCATCGCCCGAATCTTCGGAGCACCGCTAACCGTACCCGCAGGAAAACCAGCTTTCAACAAATCCCAAGCTGTCTTATCCTCAGCCAATTCTCCCACCACATTGCTCACAATGTGCATGACGTGAGAATAACGCTCAATTTCCATTAACTCGTCAACTTTTACAGTACCGTTTCGGCAAACTCTTCCTAAATCGTTCCTGCCCAAATCAACTAACATGACGTGTTCCGCAATTTCCTTCGGATCTTGCAGCAATTCAGCAGCCAAAGCATCATCTTCTTGAGGAGTTTTACCCCGGCGGCGAGTGCCGGCAATCGGTCGCAAAGTTGCAATCTTTTTGCCATCAGCAGTATTTTCCGCCTTCACCATAATCTCGGGACTCGAACCGATAATCTGCCAATCTCCAAAATGAAAATAAGCCATGTACGGAGAAGGATTAATCAGACGCAAAGATCGGTAAAGTGCAAAAGAATCGCCGCTGTATTCAGCCTCTAGTCGCTGGGAAATAACTACTTGAAAAATATCTCCGGCTTTGATATAATCCTTAGCCTTTAAGACATTGGCACAATACTTTTCACGGGTAATATTGCTAGTGTAAGCCAATTCTGTATTTCCGGTTGTGGAACGAGCATCTTGCCCGTTATTGGGAGGTGTCCATTCTATGAGAGTAGATTGCCGGGAAAGCGGCGATTGCAGCTTCTGAACTAACCGAGATACCCGATCGCACGCTTGCTGATAAGCATCGGCCAAATCAACGCCAACCTCGCGCAAATCCGCATAGGCGACGGCCCAAATTTTTCGCTTCACCTGGTCGAAAATCAGCAAATTATCCACCTGCATCCACAATCCATCCGGCAAATCATTCTCGCTTGCTGGATGCACGGGAACTCGCGGTTCTATCCACTTAATTAACTCGTAACCCCAAAAACCGAATAGCCCGCCAATTCCCGGCGGCAACTGCGGCAATTTCACCGGTTGATAAGACTCCAAACATTCAGTTAAAGCTACAAACGGATCGCCCGTAAATACTTTTTCGGAACCATCGCGGTAAACTTGAGTTGTGCGAGATCCCCTTGCCTCCAAAATCCACAACGGATCGCACCCTAAGAAACTATAACGCCCGAGTTTTTCCCCACCTTCGACCGACTCCAGCAGAAAGCTGTAAGGTTGACCCGCACAAACCCGATACCACGCAGACACCGGCGTATCCAAATCAGCAACCCATTCTTGATACACGGGTACAAAATTGCCTTGTTTCGCCAGTTCCGAAAATTGTGAGAAATCGGGAAATATCATATATATCAGAAGGAAGAAGGAAGAGGGAAGAGGGAAGAAGAAAGAAAGAAGAAGGAAAATGGAATCCTGGCAATAATTTCAGCGATTAAAAGCGTCCTAACCGTCTTGGGTTCAATAAACAAAAGACGGAAAGCAACAGCCATGAGGCTGCTGGTACTCGCCAACTGCCATCACCGCCATCGGTTTGAGCGCGCGCAGCCCCTCTTGCAAACACCAGCGAAACAAACTTGCGTAACGCACCGGCAAGTGGAAAGAAACCTGTGCTTCGGAGTTCGACGCGGCCGCCCCCAACAGTAAAGCCTGCATATCCGCCTCAGTTTCTGCGACGCTGTGGCTCAAAGCCGACACCGCACAAGTATAAGCCACAATCCGACCTTGTTTGCAAGCAACCCAAGGAGAAAAGAAATTCAGGGCGTACTCAATATCGCTAGTTCGATCGCACCTGTATAATTTCTTGCACAAAGCAGCACATTCCTCAACATCCTCACTAGCCATCGCCCGCACCTCAAACCCATTCTGTGGCTGGCTGCGAAACTTGCCCTCCATTAACACGAAAGGTTCCTTCACCTCAAAACCCAAAGAAGCGTACAGCGACAGCGACGCCATATTAAAAGATTCCTGAACCAAACGGATGCCCACAGCGTCCTGTCCGCGTTCCAGCAAGGCTTTCATGATTTCGCGTCCCGTGCCGCGGCCTTGAAAAGTGCGATCGACACTGACGGGCCCGATACCGCGAATCGGGCTGCGTTCGTCCATAAACCCGCAGCCGACAACCGCACTCTCCCTCTCGGCTACGATCCCAAAAAATACCGGACTCTCGATTAGCAAGCCCGTTATTTCGGTTGCAAAATCCAGCGTCGGAAAATCTGTAGGGAATTGATGGCGATCGGAAATATCTTTAAAAGCTTCATAAGTAATGGCAGCGCAAACATCGATATCAGAAGGCTGCGCTCGCCTGATTACGACATTCATTTTTAATTTAACGATTAACTTTTAATAAGATTAGAAGTTTGCAGTAGTATTGTGGCGCTGCGGGCTTAGCCTGCTGCGTCAGAATACTACTGCAAAAACAAGTTTACAAGCTGAGCCTTACAGGGAATATTACCTATGTTTTGCTCAGCCATGCAGTCATGCTCTAAGGATCGAAAGTCTTCTTACCGCTGAACTTCAGCTTAGCCGGATTTGGATTGCTGCCAATATTGCGGTCAATCTTACCGTTGTAGGGACGACCTTCGTTCACCTTCTCAGGGAACACGCCATCCTTGGGATGGAGGTACTCAGTAGTACCGTCGGGAAACACGCGGTAAATTTTGTAGTTCGTGATTTTGAATTTAGCCCGCAGTTGCTGGCCACCCAAAGCGATGCACTGCTCCTTGCGGGGCAGATGCAGCAAGTTGTCGCCTTGACGCATAATCGCAGCGCCACCAGTAGGCATTTCAAACACCTGCTCCTTGGGGCTAGTCCAAGTGATAGCGTACTTCTCTTCAACTAGCGCCTTGGTCAGCAAGCCGCCGGTGCTGCCGCCGAAGATTGGGGGTTGTCCAGTAAGTTGTTCGGCCATAGATATATCCAAAGGATTTTTACGGCATCGTATCATCGAGACTGCACGCTGTTCTCGAAATTGTAAGGAAAATTAACAGTTTTTTGGTGATCGATCTTTTCTGATAATTGATACAGCAGATTCCAGGCAAATAAAGTACACCTTAATCCCAAGCACTTACCAAACTGGTTGACAAACCCTTGCAACCGTACTCCATAAACCTGGAAATTGCTGTAATTAGTAATTAATAATTGATTATTGGTAACTTTAACCAAAGTTAGAAAACAGAATTAGGCAGCACGAATACCGAAAAAATAATCAAAAAAAAAACAGCAATTATTCTGGTGCTTGTGGGGCACCCGAATAATCGCACATTCCCCCAATTTTCCCCCACACACGATCGAACAATTTACCGCGCCACCCTAAGTCAAGAACCACTTAGGGTCATAGCCGCGCGGAATTTGGCTCAAAGCAGTCCAAGTTTCTTGATTGACAATCCCGTCGGCCTCAATCCCAAAGCTTTTTTGAAACGCGCGAACAGCTTTGTCCGTCAAAGTTGCAAAGTCGCCGTCAATTTTACCGCCATAATGCTTGGAACTTTTGAGAACTTCCTGAACAGTAGCGACTGCTTCCCCAGAACTGCCCAATCTCAGTACCGGCATATTAACTGGAGCAGCAGTATAAAGCGCCTGCCAAGTGAGCGGCCCGACAATGCCGTCCGGCGATAAGAAAACCCGAAACTGAAACAGCTTGACAGAAAATTCAACTGCTTTGTTAAAAATTCCTTTAGCAGGGTGCCGATAAAGTTGCAACTTGGTTAGCAGTTGTTCGAGTTCCAATACCGCTTTATCTTGGGAACCTAATTTTAGTTGTGGCTTGTTGGCCATAGGTTGAGTAGATTTCATCTGGCTTGTAGGTGACATAATCGATTTTCCTACCATCTAGGTTTGAGTATTCTTCTGGAAACAAACTTTTTCCGGGCGAAACATTTGCATCCTCAACTTTTCACGAATCAACACTGGCGTCGGCAGGCCTCAACAGATTCGATCGACTTTTACCATCTCACGGCTTGTGCAGGACAGACTTATACCATTTTAGATTTTAGATTTTAGATTTTAGATGGGGCATGACTGATTACTATCGGGGTTTGCAGCTTGCCTACAGTTGCATTCTTTTTTTAAACTGGTATGAATTTGCGGCAGCATTCCTAGGTATTCTGTCGCCAAACCGGGTTTAAGAGGGCAAGCGCGTGCTGAATCTGCTTTGATACTTTCTATCCTAAATGTGAACACCGCTCCCGCCGCATCACCTCTAAGGCCGATCTAAGAGGGTGAGGGTTGAGGGTGAGAGAGGGTGTAGCAGCGGAGGCTGGTTCTGCCGTGAAAACTTTTCTGTGCAATCGTGTGTCGGTCGAGACTTGCGCGCTCAGACGCTCACAAACCCGGTTTTTTAACTTGGTTCCAAGGCTTTAAGCAACTATTTTCCTTAAAAAACCCAGTTTTTGCCAACGTTTTGTTAATCTAGGTCGCCAGCACCCTACAAAAGAGTTGTTAGCTCAATAGTGTCGGCAGCGCGCACCCTACAACGAGAGTTTAGACGTGAGTAATGTGCGCTTCGGTACACCCTACAATTTTAAGGATTTTGTCTCACCGGCTTAAGGCCAAGAACAACAGATAGGCACTTGAAATTATTAAACATTAGGGTGATTTACAAAATCCGAAGGCCATACGGGACAAATCAATCATGTATTTATAAAAAATTTGATTTCTAATGCGAGCGGGGCTGGGGAATAATCCAACCCGGCAAAATCTACGCACAACCTCAAAAAAAATTCACTATAATTATAGCAATCCCCGCATCATTTGTGAATTTCTTACTCCCTCATAGCGGCTTCGGGAAGGGTTGGGGTGGGGTAAAAAATTTACGACTCCTGCAAGGATTGCTATACAATTTATATGGTGAGTGTTTGCCCTAAAGAACCGGAAATAATCGACACCCTTGTAATTCCGAGCGCTGACAACAGACTGGAATATCCGAATCAGGCACATAAAAATTGTTTACGTTATTTTTTACCAATAAAGCAGAAGGCAAAGGTACAGGATTGGGAATGTTTATTGGGTATCAAATAGTAACTGAAAAACCTAGGGAAATGTGGGAATATTTGTCATCCTTAGAAGAGGGAACCGAGTTGGGGTTCGGTATTTCGATTTAGGGTAAACCGAGGGTTAGTTTGCAGCGCTCTGTCATGCGTTATTAGTGATTAGTTAACTGTTATCAATTGAGTCTAAACAGTGGGAATAGTAAAGTGAAATTCACTTCCTCGGTCTTTTCCTGCCGAATCTACCCAAATTTTACCGCCCCAGCCGGCCACAATCTGTTTGCAAATTGCTAATCCCAAACCGGTACCGCCGGCGCTGCGGCGCAAAGCTCCTTCTTCTTGATAAAATCGATCGAACACTACTTTTAAACTGTTCGCCTCGATTCCCCTCCCCGTATCGGCTACGAGCACTTCCACCATTCGAGAACCGTTGCATTTCGCTCGCACTGTCACGCTTCCTTGAGGTGTGGTGAATTTGCAAGCGTTGTCTAACAGTTTGGAGAGCACCTCCACCAACCACTCTCCGTCAGCTTGCACTAAAGGCAATTCTGCGGACACCTCGGCGATAATTTCCGGTAACTGTTGATCGACCGTGCGCGATCGCACGCTGCTGAGGGCCAAATCAACGCATTCTTGCAGCGTCAGCGATTCTACATTCCATTGGACTCGCCCGCTTTCTAAGTGAGAAAGAGTTAAGAAATCCTGCACGAGTTTCCGCATTCTATCGGCATCGCCGAGGGCAGTTTCTAACATGATTTGCCGCAATTCTGCGGGCATATCTGGTTCGGAGTTCAAACTTTCCAAACAAACTTGAATCGTAGAAAGAGGGGTGCGGAGTTCGTGTCCGGTGATGGCAATTAGATTGCTGCGAGTGCGGTCTAATGCTTCTAGTTGTTGGTTGAGTTCTTCTAAATGAGCGTAGGTTTCTGCTTGAATTAAGGCGGCTCCGAGTTGGGTGGCGATCGCCTCTACTAAAGCAATTTCGTCTTCTTCCCAAGCCAAAGTCGATCGGCACTGGTGCATTTCCACCATTCCCAAAACCCGCCCCTGATAAAGCACTGGCACCATTAACCAAGAGACTATTTGCCAATTTTTTACAGTTTTTTTCAGGGATTTTGTATTGACAATCAACGGGTGTTGTGCTGTGTCTTGGATGTAAACTCGCTCCTGCCGCGCCACCGCGTCGCTCCATATTTGATTGGCCTGCAACAGCCAAGTCTGATCCAGCATGGAACTAGCGCCCGGAGCCAAAAACTCGCGATCGATTTTGACTGCCACATCTGTGGCCTTGCACCGATAAATCAAACACCGGCTTGCCGACAGGGCAGTGCCCAGTTCTTGGACTGCAACTTCGACGATTTCTTGCGGGTTGAGAGACTGCCGCATTGCCGTGGTAATTAAGTTTACCAGGCGTTCTTTGCGTTCCTGAGCGGCGATGGCGCTGTATGCTTTGAGCAGTTTGTGCTGGCCTGCTTGCAAATAGGTTACTAAGCGTTCGGTAAAAGCATCGCTCAATTTTGGATTGGGAATTTTTGAGTTTTTTCCCGTAATTATGTCGGGTTTGGCGGCTTTGGAAGTGGCGGATTTCCTCGTTTTTTTCGGGGTTTTGACGAGCTTGTAAGCAGTTCGGGCTTGCTCGATCTTTTCGGTCAATTCCGGGCGATAATTGACAATTCTATCGAGCAACAATGCGGCAGCTTTGGAGCTTACCTCGCGATCGAACGTCCAAATTCCTTCAAATCTGCGAGCTTGATCCATCAACTGTGGCCCGCGATCGTCCTGGTTGTCGATCGGCACAATTTTTTCTTGACAAATCAGGCAAGTTGAGTAGTTTTGCCCCAGCACTACTAAGTGCCACTCTTTACTTAATCCGTCCTCCGGTGCAAACGCGACAGTTTCGTGACACTCCGAATCATTTTTAAAGTCAGTTTCCGGTGCTGCCAGCACGTATACCTGAGACGAGCGTGAGGCAATTCGTCGGTAGCGGTGAGCTTCCTGGCGGTAGAAGCGCTCTCGCTGAAAGCTTGCAATGACTAGCGGTTCCTCGTCGGAACCCGCCAAAACTAAGTCTTCCATCGCGTGAGACAAGGCTGTCATGGAAGATTTGAAATAAATTTGTGCCCGCAGTTGGGGCAAAGCTTGCAGAAGTTCTGCCAGTAGCGAAATAGGGACGATCATCTAGCCTTAAACGTGCATTTTTGCCGATGACAAAACAGGATCGATAGGAGGTTTAGAGCGATCCCTTCTCAGTATCTGATAGCTGGTAAAAGTATAGTCGTTTATGACCTGGCATGGGAGGCATTAAGTCCCTCCCCTTTCACTTTTACTTTGAGCGGATTGACCCGCCTCGGCTGAACTACGCAGCTCTCTATCCCATCGCTAAACGCATTTGGGATTGCTTTTCTGAGGATATTATAAGAAGCATTAACATCAGAGTTAATTGATTGACCGACCGATGTCTTGTACAAACCTCTCTTGATTCGCTTACCGCTAAATGTGACATCATCAGCGCCAGTATGCCCGTACACAGGAATCAGGTCTAGATTCAGGAAATTCGACCTAGATGTGTAAGATTCTTCTTGCACGATTACCTTCATCCCAACCAATCGAGCTTTATATTCTATCATTTGAATCAGTCGAGCATGAGGAATACCGACGAAATTTTGGTTGGTTTGCTTCCCTAAATCAATCTCGGTTTTCCATTGTGCATTCTTGCCAATTACTAGCGTCCCAATTTGTTTGGCGACCAAGATACCGATGATTAGCCGACTGGCGTGATGCAAGTAATTATCGACTTTTTGGTTGCGACAGCGAGTTAAGCGCTGAATGCGGGGTGAACTCTTGCGACTTCCTTTTAACTGAGATTGTAAGTGTGAAGAGCGTTTGTTGTAGAACTGGTTAATCGATTTTAATGGTCGCCCGTTAATCAACAGAGGGATGAAACCCGGCTGATTTGAAGTTAACGCCACTAAATTATTCAGTCCTAAATCAATACTAGCTGCCCAAATATCGTTACTCACGGTGGACTCCGGTTCATCATAAATTACCTCAATTACATACGAATCACATTTAGGAACCAGCCTAACTTGGCAAATTCGAGCGGGATTTACTTTGGTCTTTATCAAAATTTCCGTACCCGAAAGCTTGATAATTCCTTTTTTCAATTGCTTGCTGCTAATTGCCTGAATCGTATAGATAAGAATATTACGACCCTTGGCTTTATCCTTATACTTCGGCAATTTTGGGCGACCAGTGAATTGAGAGGAATCAATTTTGTAAGCTTTGACTGCTTCAAAAAACGATTTCCAATTTTTGTCCAATACCATCAAGATTTGTTGACTAACCTTGGCGGGCATTGCCTTGTATGCTTGATGAGATTTCATCAAACGGTTCATCTCGTTGTAGTTGATGTAACCCCATCCATAAGTAAAACTCTGACGAATGACGTAGTTAGCGGCATTGTAGAGATTCTTGGATTTAAAGGCTAATTCATCAATCTGGGCGAAACGATGTCCCGTAGATTTAATGATGTGCCTCTCTGCTAGTTGCATTTAAGGTTTCCATTTTTTAAGTCATGTGTTTTTTACTCGACTACTCTGATAGTATGATACTACTATTGTTGATTGATGCTTACAAACTTAATGAAGTTTCACAATACTATTCTTGAGCTATTTGATATCAGTGCCATCAGTATTGGTTTTTGGCGATCGATCTGGCTAATCGGCAATTAAACTTTCAAAAATCACAAATAATTGGCCGTTAGTTAAAAACTCACGGCCAATTATTTTGAGGACTTATATCCCATCTGGTTAGATCGCAAGGATACCGAGCCCGCGAGCATCATCGCCATATCTTAAGCTCGCACTGCACTCGGAAAATTCTTCCGATGCCAGAGGAAACGATTTTCACCAAAAGCTATGAAGAAAAAGGGTTTCGGACACCTAGCGTGTAAGTCCTATATTTTTTTTGAGGCATAGCGCCTAAGTATAAATGCTGCGGCTGTGGTTGTATTAGGCTAGTTCGCCCCCTTCGTCGCTGCCGCCCGGAGATGATTTGTAGAGAGCATCTAATTGTTCGCGGGCGTCTTGGACAGTCAGCGAACGCATCACTAACAGTGGCTCATTGACTATGTTTCCCTGTTCGTCTAAAAGTTCTGGATGCGGTACAGATTGAGAGCCAGGATAGGATGGGTGGCGATTATTTGCCATGAATTGTTGAGGACGCTGAGACTCCATACCAACGGTGACTAGACTGCGGATTAAGTTACCGACTGCCAGAAAGGCAAGAACGGTAAAAGCTAAAATATAAAGCAGGTGCAACATTATCTTCTCCTCCGGGCTAAACAGCCACACAGCAATTTACAAAAGTGTTTCAGCAAGTAATAACTTATTAACTGGAAATCTGTTTGAGGTTGTCAAGTGGGCCGCCACATTTCCCAAGGTTGGGGATTTGACTGCAAATTTAACTTGAACTCGCTTTCTTATTTTCCAGGGGGAGCTGACTGCAATGAGCGAAAGCGTGCCGATACTTGCCAGCATTCGGCGAGCAGTCTGTGCCACGGCATCAGTGCTGTGGTTTCAATCCCAACTTGACCTCCGGTTGCTTGAAATAGACCTTTAGCTGCGCCTACTTCTTGCTGAGCCTGTTTGACTCGCGCCAGCAAGTCAGATTGCTCCTCGTCGCTGAGAAACGGCATTTCCTCAGTTTCTAAGAGGTTTGCCGATCGGTCGAACCAGTAATTGAAATCCTCTAACAGCGGTTCCAGTAACGCTTTGAGCAATTCTGGCTCGGGCAAATTGGAATTAAGCATGGATCAAAATTGGGTTATTTATCTATTATAGTCTTAGGCGGTCTTTACAAATTGTAACATATTTTTAACAAAAATTCAATAATTTAATAACAATTAGTCGGTGGATGTGAATAGATTTAACTGTGCCAGCAGCGATGTTTGAGTCAAAATCCCCAAATTCTGCCAAATTAGTTCGCGAGCTAACGGGTGGTTAAAAAACGGGTTTTTTCATAGCAAGACGCGTTACAGCCCACCAAAATAGTAAAAAATCCGGTTTCTGAGAGTCGGAGTGCGGGAGGCACTAAACGTCGCAACCATCAGGGCCGTTGTTGTAATTTCCCGGAGTGTCCCCCAGCCGGAAGTCGGCGCTTACTGTCCCAATCTTAGTAAGATAGAAGCAACTGCAACTAAATTAATTGTTAATTCAGCCGATGTCTAGCTCACAATCCATGTCCCCTCCAGAAGAGTCCGTTAAGATTGAGTTGCCCCGCACGAGTGAGTCGGAGGCACTAAAAAAAATTCGCCACACCACCTCCCACGTTATGGCGATGGCGGTGCAGAAGTTATTTCCCAAGGCGCAAGTAACGATCGGCCCTTGGATTGAAAACGGTTTCTATTATGACTTTGACACTCCCGAACCTTTTACGGAACAGGATTTAAAAGCCATTAAAAAAGAGATGATCAAAATCATCAACCGTAAATTGCCTGTAATTCGGGAAGAAGTCAGCCGCGAGGAAGCGGAACGCAGAATTAAGGAGATTAACGAACCTTACAAATTAGAAATTTTAGAAGGTTTGATCGAACCGATTACTCTTTACCATGTGGGCGAGGAATGGTGGGATTTGTGCGCCGGGCCTCACTTAGAAAATACCAGTGAGTTGAATCCAAAGGCGATCGAGCTAGAAAGCCTAGCAGGCGCTTACTGGCGCGGCGACGAAACCAAAGCTCAGTTACAGCGGATTTACGGCACTGCTTGGGAAACTCCCGAACAGCTAGCAGCATACAAACACCGCAAAGAAGAAGCATTAAGACGCGATCACCGCAAATTAGGTAAAGAATTAGGCTTATTTATTTTTGCCGATGCGGTGGGCCCTGGTTTGCCTTTGTGGACGCCGAAAGGCACTGTTTTGAGAAGTATTTTAGAAGATTACTTGAAACAAGAACAAATCAAGCGCGGCTATTTGCAAGTAGTGACTCCGCACATCGCCAGAGTCGATTTGTTCAAAATTTCCGGCCACTGGCAGAAATACAAAGAAGATATGTTTCCGCTGATGGCGGAGGATGAGGAAGCGGCAGCAAACGAACAGGGTTTTGTCATGAAACCCATGAACTGCCCTTTTCACATTCAAATTTACAAAAGCGAATTGCGTTCCTATCGAGAATTGCCGATGCGGTTGGCGGAATTCGGCACAGTTTACCGCTACGAACAATCGGGAGAATTGGGCGGTTTAACGCGGGTGCGCGGCTTTACGGTGGATGATTCCCACTTATTTGTCACGCCGGAACAATTGGATGCTGAATTCTTGAATGTGGTGGATTTGATTCTGTCAGTATTCAAGAGTCTCCAACTGAAAAACTTTAAAGCGCGTTTGAGTTTCCGCGATCCGAACAATTTAGAGAAATACATCGGTTCAGATGAAGCTTGGGAAAAGGCTCAAGGTGCGATCCGCCGCGCGGTGGAAACTTTGGGCATGAATTATTTTGAGGGAGTTGGGGAGGCGGCTTTTTACGGGCCGAAACTCGATTTCATTTTCCAAGATGTCTTGGATAGAGAATGGCAATTAGGAACTGTGCAGGTAGATTACAACTTGCCAGAACGTTTTGATTTGGAATACGTTGCTGAAGACGGCACTCGCAAGCGTCCGGTGATGATTCACCGCGCTCCTTTCGGTTCTTTGGAACGTTTGATCGGGATTTTGATCGAGCAGTATGCGGGGGATTTTCCGCTGTGGTTAGCGCCGATTCAGGTGCGGTTGTTGCCTGTCAGCGCGGAGTTTTTGCCGTTTGCGAAGGAAGTGGCGGCGAAGATGAAGGCGCTCAATATTCGCGCTGAAGCTGATGAGGATAGCGAGCGTTTGGGCAAGTTGATTCGCAATGCTGAGAAGGATAAAATTCCGGTGATGGGCGTTGTGGGTGCGAAGGAAGTTGAGGCGAATAGTTTGAATATTCGGACTCGGGCTTCTGGGGAGTTGGGGGCGATTTCGGTTGATGAAGTGATTGGGAGGTTGCAGGCTGCTATTAGCAGTTACGGCGATTTTTAAGCGATTTTAATCGCAGATTTTAGAACGGGCGAGACGCCCGTTCCACGATTCACTTAATGGGCGTCTCTCCCTTCCACGATTCACTTAACGGGCGAGACGCCCGTTCCACAATTAATACAAATGATAAGCGGTTGTGCATTTAATTTTCACAATCTTCTCCGTTGCCTTTGCGTGCAGGTGATGCTGAACCAATTGTAGATTTACCAGTGTTATTAAATGGGGTTTACGATCGCCCCGCCAAGGACTTTAGAATAGATTATATCGCCGTATCAGTTCCCTCGCTGTCCGAAACTTAAGCTGCTGGGGCGGATGTTTTGTTGGAGGAGAGGGGATTGATCGGATGAGAGAGGGAGGTTTAAGTGCGATCGCCCGCATATAAATTGCTGAGATATAATTAGATGGCGTAGAGTGGCAATAAAAAGTAATGGCAGATATTCAAATCAGCGTCGAAGGACAAGATGCAGTTGCTGCTACAGAGGAACTGTTTGCGATTTCTGGCTTGTCGGGAAATTGGGAAACAACCGGGGATGGTGAGAAAGAGGGAACTTTAATAATCATCCGCTTACAAGCCAGAGACAATTCCAGAAGTAGGAGAACTAGATGAGCTACAAATCTTTCTAGGATAAAAAAACAATCTGGGTGTGGACAGCAGTAAATTACTTTAGACCAGGTATTCTAGGATGGGTATTAGGAGACCGAGCGTCCTAAAACGTTTGAACCTTTGTGGGATGTAGTTAGTAGATGGGGATGCTATTTTTATGTGACGGATGGCCCGAAAGTTTATGCAATGTTTATTCCAGATGGAAACCAAATTATGTGCCCAACTTACATGACTTGCTGTTGAAGGTGAAAACACAAGATTAAGACACTATCTGGCTCGCTTAAAACGAAAGACTTTTTGTTATTCTGGCAGCCGAACAAATGCTCATATCTTAAATTAAACTACTTATTCATTATCTCACGTTTAATGATGTTCGCCTTCCCTATTCAATTAATTATTTCTATCGAGCATTACTCACCGCACGCGATTGCTAAACCATACCCCAATTCAGCAACGCCGGGATTGGTTTGTGTGGACAGTGTAGGGTACTGGGTTCTACGGCTGATGCGTTACAAATTGTTGCGAAATGATGCCGTAATGCAGTAAAGAGTGAGATAGTTGGTAGTGGTGCATTATCATGTTAAACTAATAAAATAATATCAATACTCCTGAGTATATATGAGTATCACTTGTTTAAGATGTCCTGCGGGAAAAATTATTAAATACGCTCATACTTATGGTAAACAAGTGGTAAACAAGGATATAAATGTCAAGAATGTGGGCGACGGTATTTTGTCCATGAGTATAATTTATCGTTAAGGCGAGTTCCGTGACCTGCAATTACTATACACTACTACCCAATTACTATGTACGACAAAAATAATCCAAATAAGCTCATGCCAGATCCAACAAGTGAAGGGAAGACTCACTTTATCTCACCACGGTTACTAAAGTTATTAAGTTACCAGACCCCTATAAGACAATTCTTTACCCAAGCGACCTATATGAGTCGCCGAACTGAGCCGGGAAGTATTGATTTTACTATCGGTGATGCCCATGAAATACCACCTCCAGGGTTTGTAGAAGCCTTACAGCGTTGGAGTGTACCGCAAAATCAAGGGTGGTATGGCTACAAGGGAAATATTCCACAATCACGGATCACTGTATCCGCTGCTCTTCAGGATAAACGCGGACTTTCTATATTGCCTGAAGATATTTTTATGACCAATGGTACTGTAGTTGGTTTGGCGATTTGTCTGCAAATGTTAGCTGGTGAGGGAGATGAGGTAATTATTTTGACTCCACCCTGGTTAGGTTATAGGAGTATGGTGCATTTTACCGGTGCGGTTCCGGTGGGTGTGCCTGTGGATACAAACACCTTTGATATGGATTTGCAGGCGATCGCATCTGCAATTACAGAACGGACTCGAGCAATCATTATCAATTCACCCCACAACCCTACAGGTAAGCTTTTTTCAGCTAGTACCCTGGAGGGTTTGAGTGGTATACTTAACGAGGCTTCTAAGCACTATGGCAAGCCTATTTATATTATTTCCGATGAAACCTTCAGCCGCATTGTTTTCGACAACCAAACTTGTCCCAGCCCTACTCAGTTTTACCCATTTTCTTTCTTAGTATATGGTTATAGTAAGACTTTAATGGCACCCGGTCAACGTATAGGGTATATTGCTTTACCTCCCACTATGCCTAATCGGGAAGAAATAAGACGAATCATTGCTTTCCTACAACAAACTCCTTTTGGTTGGTGTTATCCTAGTGTGCTCATGCAGTATGCATTAGGAGACTTAGAGCAACTAAACATAAATATCGAGCATTTACAAAACAAGCGAGATGGGATGGTAAAGGCACTGCGAGATATGGGTTACACCATGTATAACCCTGATGGGACGTTCTTCCTCTTGGTGCAATCACCTTGGGATGATGACCTTGCTTTTGCCGAGTTATTAGCAAGTGAAGATATATTTGTTTTACCAGGAACTCCCCAGGAAATACCCGGTTACTTCCGAATTTCCCTTACTGCCAACGAAGAAATGATTTCGCGTTCTCTACCCAAATTCCAAGCTGCGATGGAATACGCTGTTGCTAACCCACTTGCTTCCCCCTCTTCTGTCACTAAGCGGCAGAGTATAATAGAACAAAATCTCTCAAACCAAAGCTAGGTCTATGGTTAACCCTCGCCAAGCTAATTCAACCTTGAAATTGATTGATGAGTATTGTCGCTATTACAGAAATCTGTTTTCAGAAGTCAGAAGCTTCAAAGCTTTTACAAACCTTCATGCTGGTATAATTTCTGATATGGCGTTGCTGAATTGGGGTATGGTTTAGCGATCGCGTGCGGTGAGTAATGCTCGATAGAAATAATTAATTGAATAGGGAAGGCGAACATCATTAAACGTGAGAGAATAAATAAGTAGTTTAATTGAAGATATGAGCATTTGTTCGGCTGCCAGAATAACAAAAAGTCTTTCGTTTTAAGCGAGCCAGATAGTGTCTTAATCTTGTGTTTTCACCTTCAACCGCAAACCATGTAAGTTGGGCACATAATTTGGTTTCTCTCTGGAATAAACATTGCATAAACTTTCGGGCCATCCGTCACATAAAAATAGCATCCCCATCTACTAACTACATTCCACACAGGTTCAAAGTTTTAGGACGCTCGGTCTCCTAATACCCATCCTAGAATACCTGGTCTAAAGTAATCTACTGCTGTCCACACCCAGATTGTGTTTTTTTTATCCGACAAAGGTTTGTAGCTCATCTAGTTCTCCTACTTCTGGAATTGTCTCTAGATCGTAAGCGGATGGTAGCAGCTTTCCAACTTGCTTGAGCAAATTAATTATTGTCGTGTGAAGCAGGTCTTTGACTCTCTTGCTCGCACGAAAACCCATCCCATTGACATATATCTTTAGGTATTCATATTTAACTTCTTGCGCGTAACCCTGGTGGGTTTGATAGCAATCTCTAAAGGGCCTGCCACAGTCAACACAAATATAATTTTGCTTGCCTTTCTTGGGCGCATTTTTATTAACATGAGTTGACTTATCTTCAGGAAATTTTATTGGCTTTGACTTTCAGTTAATTGGTTTTTGTGAATCGCTCACTCGCTCTATCGTACCTCAATTCAACAACGCCAGGAAAAGATTGGCAATGTTCAAGGGAAAGCTGCTACTTGGCACCAACTAGCAGGAATTTATGCGGATCAAGGGGAAGTAGCAAAGGCGATCGCACTTTATGAAGAATCTCTCGAACTTACGCGAAAGATTGACGATGTTCAAGGGAAAGCTGCTACTTTGCACCAACTAGCAGGAATTTATGCGGATCAAGGGGAAGTAGCCAAGGCGATCGCACTTTATGAAGAATCTCTCGAACTTAAGGAAAAGATTGGCGATGTTCGAGGAAAAGCTGCTAGTTTCGCAATGTTAGGACAGTTGTTAGCAGATAAGAAGAGAGATTTTGACAAAGCTTTGAATTATTTACAGCAATCTTTGGACATTTTGCAGCATTTGCGATCGCCAGACGGGGAAACAGTGAGGAAAATTATTGCTGCGGTTCAGCAGATGGCTGGAAATTGATGGTGAATTTGCAGTTTATACAATATTAAGCGCCTAACCGCTTTTTCAAAGCATCCAAAAAATGAACAGACCAATATTCAAGAAATCGGCTTTTCAGAGGTTTGATGAATTTATCCCAAGGATTGAGATCAACAATATAATTACCAATTTTGATACCAATCGGCTCTAAATGTTTGCCTTCTATTTCCTGGCTCAATAAAGGCAATTTTCTATTACTTAGCTGTTGTATGAGCCAAAGTACATCGCTGTTTTTTTGTTGTTCTGGACTTTTGTTGATATCATTGATAGAACCAGCAATATCATCTCCATCGAAAGAAATTATGACCGTCAAATTAAACAGAGAACTATTAGCAATAAAGCATTGAGTTTGTTCTCTGGTTGGTAGCACTCCTAAGCCGAATTTGTCTAACAGTTTTGCTAGCGCTCGCACTGGAATAGCGCTCTCTGTATTACTGATATCAGGAGCAATTAATAACGAGGGCTGGTCTTTAATTGAAGGTCTGTCAATGCCCAGATTTTCGATTAACCTTTGAATCCGTTCGTAGTCAGCGCGATCGCAGAATTTATTCACAATATGTGGATACCGATTGTCGCTTAAAAATTCTAAAAGAGCAATATACTTGCATCCCAGACTGTGACCTACCCAAAAATAACTTGAGGCTTCTTGATAAATTTCGCTTTCATAGCCTAATCTTTGAGCAATCTCGGTCAGTTCTGTTCTCAGTATCTCCTGCTCTTTTAATAACCCAATAGCTATCGGCCAGTGACGAAAAGTAAATCGAAATGGCAAAGCAACTACGGTATAACCTTCTTCAAACAACTGCTGTAAAAAATATCGATAAAACAAAGTGGGCAAACTACCAAAAAAAGTTCCACCAATAAATTGAACAACACCTTTGGGCTGCGGATGAACAGCCACCCAACTAAAAGAAACAGGCTGAAATTTAAATGAGTTCGACATTTGAATAAGGCTCAGTGAGTGTATAAGTAGGCTTAATTAAACGTAATCAAACGTAAGGTGGGCATTGCCCACCCTACAGTTACTTACCATTTAACAGTTCTAGCCGCGAGACATTCTGACAGGAATATCGAATTTATCCATCACTGTATTTAGCTCTTTCAAATTGACATCAGTGGCATCGAGTTGGGCCAGCAGTTGCACTAGCAGTTGAGCTTTTTCTGAATTGTCTGTTTCCAAACTAGCTATGTCCAAATTACCGTTGCGTAGCTCTTCCAAAATTGGGGCAACAATTGGTAAATCGATGAGAATTGGTTTACCTGGTTCAGGCGTAATCTCGTTCAAGCCTTTTCCACTGGCGATCGCTAAAGTGTAATTAATTTGATCGAAGTCCGGTGAAGTTCGAGTTTCTGATGGGAAATCGTTTGGCAAGAAAGTACCCCGAATTTCGGGATTCACTAACACCTTGACTGGTTTCTTGCTTTGGGGTACAGGCTTTGGAAAGATCGAGCGCGCTGGCACAAATAGCGAGACATAGCCGCGCACTTCCAACAAACCTGGAGTCAGAGTTTTTGGCAGAATGGGCAACAATTGAACAGATGCAGTTTTGTGAGCGGGTATTGTGAAAAATGCGCGATATACCTTCGGTTTCCCTGGCTGCTGAGTCAGAGGGACCTCGATGTTACTGCCTTCAACGTCAACAACTAAGACAGCGTTGTTGAGCAAGATTTTATTAGGATCTGCCGGTACGGGTAAGCTGATGGTAAACTCAATCCGATATCGCAAGTCGATCGCTTCGAGATTGGAGATGGTGAGAAAGTATCCCTGAACGATTCGACGAGCCACTGGGATGAGTTGTGGAGGGATGCCCATCACAGGGGCGATCGGTGCGGTGAGGATTTCAAAGGTGGAAACTTCCATGTTTGTGTCCGAGTAATTTAACTTTTAGCTTGGGTTATTTAGCCGGAAAATTTTGTTTCTGTTTTTCCGTGGCTATATCTATGAATAACTGCCGGTCGCGGTTGGTTAACAGTCGCTTTTTCTGGTGACACTCATTTGAGTTAACTCAAATGAGTGTCGCTTGATTGTGCGTCTTGACAATTTAAAAATTTTTGTTAAAGCGCTGAGGAACACGGCTCGGGAATTTAATTTATCCTCGTGTATGTGAAGATGAAAAGAAAATATCGAATTGATTATCAGGGCGATCGCACATTAATCTGTTGGTATAATCCCCCTTTAATGGGTCCGGCGCGATCGAAAAGCTCAAAACACCTACACAAAACGTTACATATTTGTTACCATCGGGACGAGCCTATCCTCGGCAGCCTCTCTATTAACCTTCTAAACTAACCACTATGAGTCAACCTCCCTCAGCAATTCCCGCCTCCGAAGAGTCCGCCGAAACCCAGACAGCGCCGACAAACAATGCACCTCCACCTAGTTATGTCAAACTGGCGATGCGGAACATGGTTCGCAAGCGGGCGACTTCTCTGTTTCATTTTGCTTTGACAGCGGCGGGACTTTTAGGCGTACTCGTCGGTTTGGCTTTTCTCGATCGCTATTTCAATTCTTAATAGGGGATTCCAACAATCAGCCTCTAATTTCTGCTGATGTTTTTGATCTTTCTTAATCGGGAGTTAAGCTGATTGTTCTGCCTGCCTGTTGCAATCTCTAACAGATTACTGTATCTTTCCAGCAACAGCAAAATCCCCTGCCGTTCGATCGCGCAATTGGAATTTGTAAAAAAATTGAATATATCCCTTGACAGGAGAGCAAAAAAATGTTAATTGAGGTGAACGTCGAAGACTGTTACGGGTTCGCCCAGCAGTCAGCCGACGCTTCCAACCTCCCTGAGAGTGCAGCCAGCGGGGAGATTTCAGCCGAAACCTGGGAAAATTGGTTTAGCGTTTGGCTGGAAAACCAGGAGGCAGATGTGCCAGTGGCCCCGGGCTACGAAGTCAGTCTGCGTTTAACCGCCGATCCAGAGATGCAAGCCCTCAACCTACAGTACCGCCAGCTCGATCGATCGACCGATGTACTAGCTTTCGCAGCTTTAGAGGTAGACTGTCCTCAGTTAGAGGAAATGCAGTCATCTGAACCCCTATACTTGGGTGATATCGTCATCTCGATCGATACAGCTAACCGACAAGCCCAGCAGCAAGGACATCCCCTGAAGACCGAACTAGCTTGGCTCGCAGCCCACGGTTTTCTGCATCTTTTGGGCTGGGATCACCCAGATGAAGAAAGTCTGACTCAAATGCTCGATCGACAAGAAAAATTGCTGCAGGCGATCGGTCTTACGATCCAAACAGCATAACTGAAGTTGATGGTTATTTAACAAATCAGGTCAAGCCCAACATAACTTTCTGAAATTAAACCAAAACTTTAGTAAAAACTTAGAAAAGTTATCTAGACTTGATCAAGTTAATTTGAAAAGTTTAGCTTTCATTCATCTCTGTAAATTAAAGTTGGTTCTTTATGACACTAGATAGACCCTCAATTTCATCACCAATCGCACAGTTTCTGCCCATGCCTCAAGACTCTTCTAGCCAGACAGTCCACGAGCCTAAAAAAGCCTTGAAATACAATCGAGAGCTGTCCTGGAAAATCGCATCTAGCTTAGCTACGAGTTTTAGATACGCTTGGGGGGGTCTGAGTTATGCTTTTGAAACTCAGCGCAATTTTCGGATTCACACTGTTATTGGCACTTTGGCGATCGGACTCGGGCTATTTTTGCAACTCAAACCTGTAGAAATATCTGTGATCGGCGTCACCATTGGCATAGTTTTAGCCATGGAACTGTTGAATACGGCGATCGAATCGGTGGTAGACTTGACAGTCGGGCAATCTTACCACGAACTAGCCAAAATTGCCAAAGACTGCGGTGCGGGAGCGGTTCTGGTATCGGCAATGGCTGCGATCATAGTCGGTGCTGCACTTCTGCTGCCTCCTTTGTGGGCAGTCGTTCAAATTGCGATCGCCCGTCAGTAACTTATTGGGCGATCGCAAATTTTAGGTTTTAGATGACCAATTTGAGATTTTTAGTTTTATTCGTCTATATTGCAGCTATTTTTATCTTCGGCATCTATCTAAAATCTTGAAACCCTTGCTTTCAGGCAGCGAGTCAATCTAAAATCTAAAATCTAAAACCTAAAATCTAACTTAACCCGTGATTATAGTCATCGATAACTACGACAGCTTTACATACAATTTGGTACAGTATCTAGGAGAACTCGGTGCTGAGTTGCCCGTAGCAAGCGAAGTGCAAGTCTACCGCAACGACCAAATTTCTTTAGCAGAAATTCGCCAATTGCAGCCTGCAGCAGTGGTGATTTCTCCAGGCCCGGGGCGGCCGGAAGATGCGGGAATTTCTCTGGAATTAATCAAAGAATTGGGCCCGACTTTACCAATTTTAGGCGTGTGCCTCGGACATCAAAGTATCGGTCAAGTATTCGGCGGCAAAATAGTTTCTGCGCCCGTGTTGATGCACGGCAAAACTTCTCAGGTAGAACACGCAGGAGTCGGAGTTTTTCAGGACGTGGAATCGCCGATGATTGCAACTCGCTATCACAGTTTGGTAATTGAAAAGCAGAGTTGTCCAGAAGTGTTAGAAATTACGGCTTGGGTTGAAGACGGAACTATTATGGGTGTGCGGCACCGGGAATATCCGCACATTGAAGGTGTACAATTTCACCCGGAAAGTATTTTGACGACTTCGGGAAAGCAATTATTGCGAAATTTCTTGGCGCGGCTTTAGTTGGGTGGTGAATTGTGAGTTTTTGTGTGCATCTTTCGGGTGCGGAATCCACACCGGAGTGTTCAAATTATCTAGATTTTTAGAGTGGGCATTGCGAACTTTACGGTAAAACTAGGGTGCACATTTTCGCATCTCAACGGCCCACAAAAGGACACAAGCCCCCGAAAATCGTCGCGGTGAACCCCAAATTTTAGACGAAAGTTCCATATCCCAGATTCATCTGTGGAGTAAATCTAAAATCTAAAATCTAAAATCTAAAATCGACTGACGGTGTTTTGTGGTATAACAACAAACGACCAACACCCGACAACCGCAACCACAAGATGAAACGGCGACAATTAATACGTTACGCACAGACGGGTTTGCTAGCAGCTTTCTTCACTGGTTTGCCATCTGGATGGGAAAGCTATCAAGCTCAAACTGCTGATTCTTTGTCGGTTCAGTGGTTGGGCCACACTTGCTTCTTGTTCTCCGGAGGCGGTGCGAGGGTGCTGGTGAATCCTTTTCGCCCCCTGGGCTGTACCGCAGGCTATCGCTCTCCTAAAGTGCCAACAGATTTGATTCTGATTAGCAGTCGGTTGCTCGATGAAGGGGCGATCGACGGATTTGCCGGCAATCCCAGCCTTTTGTACGAACCAGGGGCTTACAGGTCTAACGGGCTGCGGATTCAAGGGATTCGGACGGAAAAAGACCGTGAGGGAGGAAGGCGATTTGGGGTCAATGTGGCTTGGCTGTGGCAGCAAGCGGGCGTTAAGATTTTACACTTGGGCGGAGTTGCTGGCCCGATCGGCATTGAAGAGCAAATCTTGATCGGGCGGCCCGATGTAGTGCTGATTCCCGTGGGCGGCGGGGCGAAAGCTTACACTCCGGCGGAAGCGAAGCAAACTTTGCAACTTCTCAAACCGAAGATGGTGATTCCGACACATTTCAAAACCCAAGCCGCCGATGCTGCTGCGTGCGATTTAGTGCCGCTAGATGAATTCTTGGCCCTGATGGATGGTACGCCGGTGCGCCGATTGAATAATGACACGATTTCGATCAAATCTGCTGACTTACCCCAAACTGGTTCGGTGATTGAGGTTTTGAGTTACCGATTTAGCGGTTGATGCCCGATTTCTCAGCTTGCGTTATAGTAAGGAAGTTTTGTTCGATCGGGGATGCAAGAGAAATTTCTCTCTACCTTAGCCTCTGGCAACCTTGCTTTTTGTCGAGATTTGGCTAACATAACAATTCATGTTCACTGTTTTATCTCCTAAGGAAATGCAAGCGCAATGAAAAATCAAAATTTACCTAGCTGGATGAAACAACTGACAGGTTTCGCAGGAGTAATCGGCGCTAGCGCGTTGATTGGTTTCCCGGCTTGGGCTCACATCACCTCCAACACCAATGTTGCTAATGCAACTCAAACTTCACAAGTTGCAGGAAAAGTGAAAACCGCTGCATCACCGGCACCAACTGGCGCTACACAGGCACCAACTCGCACTTCACCGCCACCAACTGGCGCTTCACCGGCACCAACTTCCGCTGCTAAGGATATTGTTGCTATTGCATCGGGCGACCCTCAATTCAAGACGCTGACAAAGGCTTTGGGAGCAGCAGACTTGGTTGCAACTTTACAAAGAAAAGGCCCTTTCACTGTTTTTGCACCGACAGACGCGGCATTTGCTGCTTTGCCAGAAGGAACTGTGGAGAATTTGCTCAAACCGGAAAACAAAGCCCAACTTACTAAGATTTTAGCTTACCACGTTGTTCCTGGTTCGGTTGTATCTACTAGCCTGAAATCCGGCGATGTTAAAAGTGTTGAAGGCAGCTCGCTGAAGGTGGCAGTTAGCACAGGCAAAGTTACTGTCGGCGGCGCTAATGTTGTGAAAGCTGATATCAAAGCTAGCAACGGCGTTATTCACGTAATTGACAAGGTGCTGATGCCCCCTGATGCGAAGTAAGACTAGCGGTTTTTGCATCAATTGATGTCAGATTCGGTTAAATGAAGGCGAAGTAAGGACACAACATTGTTGTGTCCTTATTTGTATGGCAGACAATTCAGAATTAATACAGATAAAGCTTTAGCTAGCTGCGGGTACTTACAAAAATGGCTGCCAACCCTTACCCCGATAGCCAAAATCGAAGATTTCGGGATGGAGAATTTCTGCTAAAATTTCTAACGAATCAACCAATCTCGGCCCCGGTCGATTAAAGTAAGAATTGCCGTCAGTTATGTAAACTTTCCCCGTTTTTACGGCTTGCAAATTAAGCCATTCTGCGTATTTAGTTATCTGCATTGCTTCGCTGCGAGTGCGGTTTAAATCAAAGCCGCAAGGCATGAAAATAATTACATCGGGATTAGCTTCTACTAGCGATTCCCATTTTAACCAAGGGGAATGTTCCCCGACAATTCCAAATAGCGAATTGCCTCCCGCCATTGCCACTAATTCGGGAATCCAGTTACCCGCAGCCATCAAAGGCTCAATCCATTCGATGCAAGCTACTTTGGGAAGTCTCTCTTTTGTGCTAATAATAGATGAGGCTTGTGTTTTCGAGGTAATAGCATCGATGCGGGATTGCAAAAGGTCGATCGCACTTTTGCCATCTACCCCCAAAGCATCAGCAACTCGCTGAATATCCGTCCAGATTTCTGCTAGCAGATTCGGCTGCAAAGAAATAATTTCCGGCTTGCTATTTACCAGCGTGCTTACTGCTTGTTCAACCTCTGTTAGAGAACAAGCGCAGACTTCACATTGAGCTTGAGTAATAATGTGAGTCGGCTGCAATTTTTCCAAAGTATCTATTTCTACTTTATAGACACTGAGCGCATTTTGCAACAATTCTGTCACGCGGTTGTGAATTTCGCTGCTAGTTCCTTCGGGATTGAATTTAGGCTGAGTGCAAACAGGTAAATTTTGAATTTCTGGGGGATAATCGCATTCGTGGGAACGGCCCACAATTGCATCGGTTAATCCTAAAACTGCTACAATTTCAGTGGCACTGGGAATTAGAGAAACAATTCTGAGTTGGTTCATTGGTTTTCTGTTTTTTACAGATTTATAAGCACAGGAGTTACAGATTTAGAAGCACAGGCGGGACGCCCGTGCCACAATAAAAGGGATTGTTAAACTTTCAACTTTTTTAAGAATTGCAAATCTTGCCATGCTTGAATGAGATTACCTTGCATCAGAGCCGCTACACCGTTTAAAACTCTAATTTCCGGTAGGTTGGAGTTGAGAGCGAGAGCTGGTTTTAATGCTGTTTGAGCAGCTTTGGGATGCCAGCCGTACAGGTGTACGAAAGCGAGATAGGCGTAAGCGTAAGGGTTTTTTGAGTCGAGTTGGGTGACTTTTTCTAAGGCTGCGATCGCACTTTTGACATTCTGCTGCAATACCCGAGAAAATGCCAAAGCATAAGCCAATTCTAGATTATTTGGTTCCTGCTGCAACCGATATTCTAACGCTTGTTCCGCTTGCACAGTATAATCTTGAATTGGATCGTACTGATTGATGCGCCCAATCTGCTCGAACACAGGTTCTAAACCTGGCAATCCTTTCGGTAAATTAACCGCCATCGCCCGCAATTGAGTCACCAAATCTAACTCAGGCTTATCTTTATTATCCTCGTTTCCCGGCTCTGCCTGAGAACGCATACCCAGAGGCTCTGCCTCGATCTTAACACTAATTGCCGGCACATTAATCGGATAAGTTTCGCCGGTTTTCCGATTTAGATAAGTAGCTTGCAGATTGTAAGTTCCCGGTGCAATATTAGCAGGAGGAAGCATCGCCGTGCGATCGACAACTCGAAACCCCACAGCAAATTTATCCGCTTCCAGCATCCCCGGATGCAAAGTCGCCTGGCCGATCGCGCGATCGTGTAAAATCCTGAAAGTCTGTCCCGGTGGGATATCGCCAGACTGCTGATTTTCCCACGTTACCAACACTAAACCAGACTGCAACTGCTGCCAAGGCCCAGACCAAGTATAAGTAACCGGCAGCGCGACTCCGGGAACTGCTTGTGCAGCGACAGTAACTCGATCTAATTGTACTTGCGATCGCCCTTCATTCAACGGCTGTATTTCGACAGGCTGCACTCGCTTGCGATAAAGATTTAAATTAGTATAATCGGGCAAAACCCAAGTTTTATCTAACTCAAAATTATCACCTTTTTCAATGGCCGTAACTGCTGCATTTTGAGCTTGTTTAATCCGATCGCGAATCGAACCTTGCGGGCCGCTTTTAGTTACGAACCAAGAGAGCGATCGCACATCTTGCGGCACTTCTTTTAAATTCGTTCCCACCTGCCGCCCGTACACCTGAAAATTAGCCAAAGCACCGTAAAAATTTAAATTATGCTGGTTAATTTCCGGCGTCGAAGGCAAGACGCCTAAAGTAGACTGCAAATAAGGTTCCCTATCAATAATTTCTGCAATTACCTCTCGGTGCGGCCACTCTTTCCCCAAGTAAGGATAGTTAGAATTGCCGGGACTGATAATTTGAACTAAGCTATGTCCAAAAGCACCTCCCAGCGGCCACATATGGAACAGCATCGCCAGAATTGCCAAGCCAATTGTACCCCAGCGAATTTGTCGTCCCCACCTAGAAGGCCACAGCGTTAAACAGTATGCTAAGAAAATAGATAAAACTGGCAAATAAGGTATCACATATCTGTCGTCTTTGTTGATATTTAGAGAATTAATTAAATAAGCTCCTCCCCAGAAAACAGCCAGCCAGCGACAGGAGTTGAGATGCAAGATTGAGGAACTATCTTGGCGACGACGCCAATAAAGTATTAATCCTACTAAGGGAATAAGTAGCAGAGGCCAAGAAATGTGTTCTGGTAAGTGTTGACCGTAGTAAATCCAAGCGTCGATCGTATTGAGGGCCGGATCTCCTTCGGCGATCGCAGAATCCACCGTTGCCCGTTTTCCCCCGGTCAAAATTAACAGCCAATTGGTTTTCGCCCACGGCCCAAACACCGCCACCGACAGCAACAGAGCACCAGTTAATTGACCTAATCTCCCCCAAGCTTTTTGCCGCACCGCACCAACAGCCAACCAGACAATCGGGGTAAATAGAAATAATACGGTAGTGTGTTTAACTAATATTGATAAGCCGAGAGAAATTCCAAAGGCGATCGCCCAAAAGAAAGATGAGGGGGAGAGTGGGGGAGTGGGGGAGGGGGAGAATTTATACTTTTTCTTTGTTCGTTCCTCCAACTGAGTTCTATCGGTTACATCCGTTAAATCCGTTGCCGAACTTCCTTCTTCCTTGTTCCTTCTTCCTTCAGAAGCCTTCCACATTGTCAGACAATAGAAAGCAAAAGTAATCGCAGCAGTGAGGGGATAGTCGAGCAAAAATTGCAAGCGGAACCGATAAAGTCCGGGTAACAAAACGCAAATTGCAGCGGCCCACAAACCGACTTGCCGGTTAAAGAGTTGGGCGCCCAGACTGTAGACTGAGGCGAGGAGAATTGCACTAAATAATAGATGAACGAGGGTTGCCCGATCGCCCCCAGTACCGAAAACCTGAAGAAACGGAACGGTTAAAATGTATGCCAAGGGCGGAATTTTCGTCGAAAGCAGCCAGAAGTTTGTCCACCACTCCCCGGAAAACCACTGAGGATGCTGCAACGCCTGCAAGTATTTCAGGGTGCTAGTCAGGTAGTCGGCTTGATCCCACGCCGGGACAGATCGATCGAGGGCAAACCAGAGGCGATCGCTAATTGCCCCCAGCAGCCAAATTATGCCCAGGACAAGCAGACTCTTGCCCTCGCTGTCCCGATGTTGCTGTGCCATTGCGATTCTTGGATTTTAGGTTGCAGCTTTTAGCTTACAGGCGGGCGGTTCCGGGCGATCGAAAATTAATTTGAAAAAGTGCTTGCTAAATTTTGTATGTGTCTGCTAAGATAGTAAAGCGCGAAAAAACAAGCCGGGATAGCTCAGTTGGTAGAGCAGTGGACTGAAAATCCACGTGTCACGAGTTCAAGTCTCGTTCCTGGCACTTTAACCCCTTACAAAATAAGGGGTTTTCTTTTGGGACATTTTTACCGATCGCAGCAATTGATTTGCATTGATGTGCAAGTGATGTGCAAGTGATGTGCAGATTTAACTGGTCTTAAATCATTGCGGCACGTCCTCGGTGGCGATCAATCCAGCATAGTGCTCCCAAATTGTGCGCGGGCTGTTGCCGACCCACGTCGCAACTTGTCTTACCTGAATACCTTTGGCCAGGCAGTGAGAAATAAAGGTATGTCGGCAGTTGTAAATGGGGCGTTGCCTGATATTGAGGTTCTCTAGCATTGAATCCCACTGTCGAGAGCCTAAATTGTGTCCGTCGATAATGAGACCCGTTTTACTGGGAAATACCAGGGAGTCTCCGTCTGTAGTCCCCCGCTCGATCGCCTTCAAGAGCGATCGCAGTTTTGGGTTGACCGGGAAAATGCGCGATTTACTGGTTTTTGTGCCCTTGCTTACCCCGTAGACGAACGCTTCGCAGAAAGTGATTTGAGATGCGTCAGCGTCAATATGCTTCCATCGGAGAGCGATTGCTTCGCTGGGCCTGCACCCAGTGAGAAATAAAAATTCAATGAGCGGAGCGTAAAATTCCTCTGTTTCCTTAAATGCCTTGATTATGCGATCGCGCTCTTGTTCGGTAAACGGCTGTATGTCGGCGGGCGGCTTCCTTGCTTTGATTTTGATTTTTTCAAATGGGTTGGCTTGGATTAGGTTAAACTCTACTGCCCAATTGCAGCAGGCGTTAATTTGCATAAGTGACTTCTTAGCTGATCGAATTGTGGTCTGTTCGATTAGCTGTAGTCTAATTTTGTGGGCTTGATTTAGGTCGCCGCAGGTCTTAGTAATGTGGCGGTCAACCACAGCAAAATCTTTCTTGATCGTGGTTGCCGCCAAGTGCTGAGCTTTGTAAGCCGTGTATTTCTCCCAAAGCTCGCCCAGGGTAAGTGGGTACTCTGTTTTTGGTTTGGACAACACCACGGCGAGGGATTGGTATTTTTGAAGCGAAGTGTCAAATTTGCCAAAAGCGATATCGGCGGCAATCGCCCTTGCCTTTTCCTCTGCCGCCGATCGGTTAATCGGAGTGTCGGGCAATCCTAAATACAAATACTTTTGTTGACCTCCGAACAGGTGGCGGGGTAGCCGCAACCGAAGCATTCCTCTAAGTTCGCAAACAACTACGGAGCCTTTTTGGTTTCTAGTCATAATTGAATTCCTGTGCCTACGCGACCTAATTAAATGGTTTTTCTGGTTTTATGGCTCCATCACTCCCATACCACACCTAGCAAATTCTCGCGTTATGTGAGCAAAGAGAACCGTCTTTCCTGCGCCTGTGGGTAATTGCAGCATTACACTGCGATTACTCTGCCATGCGGCAAAGATTTGGTTGATTAAGCCGATTTGGTACTCTCTAAGGTCGTATGTCATAGGGTTTTTATTCTTTGGGTACAGTAGAACAAGTGTCCGATTTTTCGGACATTTTTAGAGTCTGATCGTTTTTGCGGTTCTTCTTCCCGGTTATTTTCTAAAAAATTTAGTGGGCGCTAGATATTGGGTTTAGGTTTTAACTTTTCTAAAACTCTTTAAAAGTAAAAGTTAATAAGTAAAAGTTATTGTCTAAAACTCCCCGCAAAATTTTTTCAACCTATAATTTTCCCTTATCTATTCGACCGCTAATTTGCCGCCTTCGCCGACGGGCTGAAACTAGCCGATGTTCCAATAAATAAATGTTGGGATGAGGTTTCCACCAATGCTCGTGTAAGAAAATTAATCCGTCTTCGGCTGCTAAATCGGCGGGCATTCCCTTTAATTGCGGTAATTTTTCCAACAACTGCTTTTTGATAATTGGGGGAATTCCCGATCGCTTTTGTTGAACTGGTGTCGGCTCCAGGCGGTAGCTGTTGGATAAGTGGCGACTTACTGTCGCGGTAGAGCTTCCCCGCGACAGAGCGATCGCCTTCTGGCTGCCACCATAGAATTCAAATCCTGATTCGCAGTAGACAAATCGAGAACCCCTTGCCAGTACCCGCGCCGGTATTTCGCAGGTGTGAAGGGTTCCCGGCTGCACGATGCGGCTTGGGATTTTTTCAGGGTCTTTGCCCTGAGCTTTTATCTTTTCGATTTCCTCCTGTCGTTTGCAGTAGAGTGAAAGCTTTTGTTGGTTCTGAGCTTCGATTTCTGTGGCGAGTATGTGGAGTGAGCTCAGATCGTCTACGTCAATGGCTGCGATCGGGCCGAGTTTTTCCAAGCCGGCGATCGCTACAACTTTTTCAAAACTTGTGTAATAGACCGTTATCCAGTCGCCCTTTTGGTGGAACTGGCGGATGAGACCCGATTTTTTAGCCTCGCAGAGTAGGCGGCGCACACGATGTTTGGAGCGATCGAGTATGCGACTTGCACCTAATAGTGAAAAGGTTCCTTGGCCGCTGCCTTTATTTTTGCCGCCGTGCTGCTGGCGTGATTTGTCGTAGCGGCGCGCTAGTAGCCAGATGCTCATTTGGCGACCAAAGTAGGCGTACAATCTGGCGGGGAATCGTACCAAATCTGGCTCATCATCACTGACATACTCGCTATGCCAATTTTCACAGAGGTTAATGAGCCATTCCGGCGCTGGTGCGGGTGGATGTTGCAGTGGGTTGTTGATCCACTTGTAAGATTTTCCGGTGGTCGGATGGATGCTTGGTGGTAAAACGCTTTGGTGTCCTATCCAACGAAATTCTAAACACTCTTCTTTGCCGTCATCGCCGAAAATGCCGGTTAATATTTTTTGATATGTAATACGATGCCACTCTGATTCTGGGACTAAAAAAAGGCATTGTTTTCTACCAGGGCGGCCGCTAGTCCATGCGGTTGTTCTCGTGAAGTCTGAAAGGTCGTTTTCTCCCGCAAGTTTTTCTAATAATTTAGCTGCCGAGTCGCCGTCGATATCAATTGCCAGCAGACCTTTGCCCAACTTAAGTCCTAAGCCCGTTGCTTTGCCGCGCTCCAATTCTGCGAGGCAGGAGAGGCGATCCAAGTCGGTCTTTGTCCAATTTTTGCGGTAGGGTCTTTTACCGATAACTGGCTCTAAAATCCAGTCGGCGGGGAGGGTTAAAAGTGATTCGCTAGCGGTTAATGTTTGCTGCATAGCTAGCGAACTTCTGGCCCCTTATCCAAGATTATTTGGAGGGCTGGAAGATTCCATTTGTAAGTTGCCCGGTTTGTATTGGTGCGCCGAACATCTCTAAAATGCTTACCTTGCTTAAAAGTGCCGTCAGTTTTTAAGTGAAGTAAATGCCCGCGGCTGATGCCTAATTCTTGGGCTGCGTCGGAGGTTGACACCCAATAACTTGATAGTGGCCACCCTAATGCTTTCTGCATATTTTTAGACCTCAACCGCAAAAATCATGCTGACTAATTCCTGGTCGGTAGTTTGCTCTAATTCACCGTCTTTGAAGTATTTGAGCCAGATGATCGGCATTCCCCCACTGGAGAAATCAAAGCCCGTAATTTTTCCTAAAACCGTTACATTTCTTTGGTGGCAAACGGTTTGCCCTATTCTGAAGGTTTCAAGCTTTTGTAAGTCGGCTAGCCTGCTTTCTAAAACCTCTATTTGCTTCTCGATATGCGGTATTTGCTTCTTAGGTGCTGAGGGTTTAAGTTGCTGGTAACTTTCTACTCTGTCAAAAAGTACCTGCTTCTCGCTGGCGATTCTTTCTACTATTTCTGGCGGTAATTCAGTTTGGGGTTCTTCTACTAATAAATCGGGAGACGCTGCGGTGTCCCCTGGGCTTGAAGTTTCGGCAGTGTTTCCTGCTAAAAATTCAGCGACTTCTGAGGACGCCAGGGGCGAAACTGTGCAGGCTGTATTTACTATTGCTTCGATAGCGGCTTCTGCTTCTGCTAATTGTTCGCGCAGTCGCTCGTTTTTTTGCTGTAAGGCTGTTACTTCGTTTGTATCAGGCTGGGGGAAAAGTTGAAGCAGACTAGCAATTAAATCTGCTGCAAACTCTTTTCCTTCTTCCTCTGGGAGTTCGATCGCCTGTGCGAGTACCAGCGTCTTTAATTTGGCTGGAGTCACCAAAACTTCGATAAGGTGATCGGAGAATCTGTCCTCCCAATTTGCCATGAAGTCGATCGGGCTTACTTCGTGAGAGAAAGGGGCAAGCGTTAACCCTGCCGGCCACTTGTTGGAATATATTTTGTCTTCTTCCTGAAAATAGTAATAGGTTTGTTTGGCTGTATCCCAAGTTAAATCTGTAGCCCAATTGGCATCTTTCTTATTATTGGGGATAAATTCTAATTCAGCGTAGGCGATATCAACTGGTACGGTGAAACCTTCTACTGCAACACTGACTAATTTTCCTGTTTTCCACGTGTGAATTTCCCCCGTTTTCCCTTCTAAGCCTTTGGCAAAAATCTTGACTTTATCTCCCCTGTTGAGAGTGTCTTCTGTTGTCGGCTTGGCAGGCTTTTCCGATTCGCTCAGTATTCTTAACTCTGTTGAGTCGAAGGCGATTGACTTGTTGCCACTATAATAAAATTCAACGTGAATCTTGCCTAACTTGTCTACATTTGTAACAAAGCCTCTATTGTCATTTTTGAGGGTTTGCCTGACTTCGACTGGAACGCCTTTGGTAAATCCGAGGCTTTGAATTGCGCTTCGGAAGTCATCGGATCGCTTGCCTGAAACCTGAAAAACTGCAATTTCTAAATCCTTCTTGGTTGCCTTCCTGTTTTCGGCTGCTGCTAGTCTTTGGGCGTATTCGATGGCCTTGAGTTTGTCGTCTATATTGTCGATTTCTTTGAGCGGTTTTAGGTGAGATGAGGGGAATTTGAGTGTTATGTCCTCGCCGTATTCTTCAGAGATTCTCGCCTCCAATTGGGCTAGGACTTTCGCGTCTTCAATTAATTGGTATGCACTGCTGATTGATTTGCCGAATTCGGTCTGGCAGTAGCTTTCAAACGAGCGATAACCCAGCGCTTTGTAGGCTTTGCGATCGCGAGCTTGGGCAAGCATCGCCCCCAAGCTATCGAAATTATCTTTGATTGCCTGCGTAACTTCTTCTGCTTCTTTGCGGCCCATTTCGGCGGGGTGGACGGGTCGCTCTGTGGTTGCCATTGTCATAACCGGATATCCTTTGTGACTTTAGGGCGGTGCATCAATCGTTGGGGTTTTCTAGGATTTCGATTGCAATTTGTGCGAGTATTCCGGGCGTTAGCGAACCCATTAGGATGATGGCGGCCTGAAGTTGATCGTCAAAATTGCCGGTAAAGGGATGCAGTTTGATTAGTTGAGTTGATTCGCGAGCTCCGATTTGATTGCAAGCAATTTGAGCGACTGCAATCTGTTGGGGCCAGTCCAATCCTTGAAGCAAAACTCGCAGGTGTTTTAGTGAGGCTTTCTCTTGGACTATTTGATCGGCTACGTCGTTGTTGTCAGGGGTGTTATCAGTCATTGGTTATTGGTTATCAGTTACTAGGAGGGGGAGGAAATCGCACATCATTCGATCAGCGTTGAGGGAGGGTCGGATGTATCAATTGGCTTCATTTCGTATATGTCCCAGACATCCCAGAGGATGGTCATCGCTACTTCGGCTTTAGTTCTAGGTAGTAGATGCCGGAGAAGGTTGATGGCCGCTTTTAAGTTAGGGCTGTAGCCTTCGTCTTTGGGGAGGATCTGACACAATCGATTCTTAAAGTCGATTTCTTGTATGGCGTTGATTGCTAATGTCAGGTTTTCTTGGTGGCTGAATTCTTGGGCAAACATAGTGATTTGCTTTTTGATCTCTATGTCCTGATCGGTAAAGGCGCGCTCTTGGTCATCCATGTTTGTGAATAATGAGTTAGGGGATGTCGTGGTGTTAGCGATGTTTTTGCTTTACCTTTTTGGCTGTGGGATTTGGCGGATGGGCAGCAGCTTTCCTTTTTAAGCTTTTGGGTTTGGGGCTGGATCGGTACTTGTCTTTTTTCATGATTGATAAGGGATAAGGATTTGAGGAAAGGCGATCGCAGCACCGCACTGCGATCGCCGAAACCAACAATGAATCAATTCAGGTAAATGAAAAATCTCAGCTTGAAATTGCTTGTTACATCTGAATCACCTCCCGAATACCTCTGTGTGGTTTGTGAACTATCGGCCGCTGCCTCGGTAGGGGCTTGGTTTGGAAATTGTTTGGTACATATGCGGGGTGAGGGGTGATAACCCTGTTGGTAGACTCCCTTATCGCGAACCGATGCAACCCGAGATATAAAAGGAACACGCTCTCGATCTGAGCAACACAAGCGCGCTGAAGCCTGCAGGACTTACACAGCTTTCTGCTTGGTGTTATTCGTTTTTGAGGGTCAACTTATATTTGAAGTAGGCAGGCCGTGGACGCTAATCACCGGCCTGCCATTTTTGTCCTTTCACCAAACTAACGGAAAAGCACTTGCGCTTTTCCGCTAGTTTTACTATACTATGACACAAGAAAGAAAACAACCACTGACTCCTGTGTTTTTACGCCGACGAGTAAAACTAACGCAAAGACAAGCTTCTGACCTTCTTGGAGTAAGGGAATCAACGATCAGTGAATGGGAAAGAGGGATTTCCTCCCCCCATGTGTTGATGGTCCCGAAAATTATGCAGATATATAACTGCACTGCCGATGAAGTGATCCAGGCTTTTGTAGAGTTGCATTCATCTCGTGACGAGGGAAAGGTACTGGTTGCACCGAACCTTGAAAATTAAATAGTCAAACATCTACCGATCGCAAAGTGTCCGAAATTTCGGACACTTTCTCGGCAAACAGGAAAAAGGGATTTAGTTGACGGAGGCAGCAGTGGCTCTAGTTTGTATTTTTTGCGATGGTTCTTGCTCGGGTAATCCGGGCCCTGGTGGTTGGGCCGCTGTTCTGACTGTCCCCGGAAGACCCAATATTAAGATTGTTAGCGGCGGTGTCGATCAAACGACTAACAACCGCATGGAGTTGACCGCAGCTATTGAAGGTTTGAAAGCATTGCACTCGCTTTGTGAAGTCGAGATTGTGTCTGATTCCACCTATCTTTGTCACACTATGACAAAAAACTGGAAGCGCAGAGTCAATCTCGATCTGTGGGAATTGTTAGATTCTCTATGTGCCACTTATCCGGTTACTTGGGTATGGAGACCTCGCAACTCAACTCCTGAGTTAGTTACGTGCGATCGTGTGGCCAAGGAACAATGGAACAAGCAAGCGGTGCATTAAGGCTGTTTCTCTGGCTGATTTTCCGATTGACCAGAGTGAAAATAATCCCAAGAGTCGATCGGCGAACAAAGCCCGTTAGTAGCGAGGTAATACATGACCAAGCAATGGTTTTTGATTAAATCTTTGGGTGTGACTGTCGATTTATCTTTGGTTAGTCACGTTGTTTGGAATCATAAAACAGACAAATGTCTCTATACCGGGATTTGTCTTGGCACTAGCGTTGCTTACGATCCAGACACTACTTCCATAGAAGGCAATAAATGGTGGGTTTCCGATCCTGCCGACAGGGAGGATCTCCAGGCAGCGTTAGTCGCCTTGGGTCTGCCAACAGTTGAATTGGTTTTTGACCGACCCCGAGGTCGGGGTTTTTCCAGGCAAGAGGTAGTGGACGAGTGAATTTGGCGACACCTGACTTTGGCTGATTTTCCACTTAGCCAGAGCGAAAATAATCCCATGAACCTCTCGAAAGTGTCCGAAATTTCGGACACTTTTGGTTTTTGGGTATTGAATTTTAGATTTTAAATCTCATGAAAATCAAGCTCAACAAGTCTGAACAAGCTCTTGCTCTCCTCCCTGGATGCAAGGGAGTCGATCGACTGGTGCTTTATGCCAGCCTTGAAAAACTGGGGTATCGGTGGAGTGTGAAAGCCGGCAAGTGGTCGCTGATGAGGTGATTTTATGGCAATTTCGTCGCATCGATGCTGCTCTTTTTTTGAGAGCGACCCAGAGTATCCCGACCTAGAATGCCGTAAACTCACTGCCAAGCGATACCTTCGGTTGATTTACTCGGCTGATTATCGCGACGATCGATTCATGGATGATGACCCCGATCGTGAATGGTCGCTCATTAGGTGATGAGATAGACCTTGAGGTAGTTTTAAAGAGTGAAGTAATTTATTCCATGAAAAAGAAACAAGTTGGTTGGGTTGGGAATGCAGAGTTGACCGAAATACAAAAAACTCGTTTAGAGGTTGCTACACAAATATTTTCAGCCATGATAATTGGCTCTGATATTTTACGTGCGGCTAATCCTGACATTCGGGAAGATCCCTGTGAGTACGTCAACGAAGCAGTAGATTATGCCAATCTACTCATAGAGCGGATTATAGAAACCTCTGACCTTGAGGATTAACTGATTGGGCGGCACCTGCCTTAGTGGTGTGCGATCCGGGCTGACGGGTTTCTCCCCATTTATCTTGTTGTGGCGATCGTGGTTGTCTTCAAGTGCGATCGCTCATTTTTTAACAGCAATTAAAATACCCCTCGACTGCGAGAACAGTCAGGGGCCGATCACCTTCGTAAATTAGGCACAGGCGATATGCAAAATATAACACATCGGCACATCGATCCAAAAACTTTTCGTGAGTTAACTCAATGGTCTGTTTATAAGATTGCAAGAGAGACAGAGATTCCAGTGGACAGTCTCTATAACTACTTGAAGGCTGAATCTGACCCCAAGTACAGGGAGCCAAAGCCCTATATAAAGAGGCTTCTGGGTGAGATATACTCTCGGTTACACCCGAATTAAAGTTACAGCCCTCTCCTTCGTGGAGGGGGTTTTTTTGTGTGAATTTGACTCGATTCAAATAGATTTTGGTCACCGACCAATCATTGGTCACTGACCAGTACCTTCTTTATGATCGGCTCTCTATTGTTAATGTATCGATTCAAATCGATACAAATCTATTCATTAATAAGGAATTGAATCATGAAGGTTGCAAGTATTGAAATCGTTGACTTTGGGGATTGTGGCGACGGTGCGGCGGTAGTGGTTGAATGTGAATCAATTCACGAATCGATTCATCCTCCCAGTGAATTGATTCACCAAAGATGGGTATCATCTGCCGAAGCCAAACACCGCCTTCGAGTCAAAAACCAAGCAGAGTTTGTGCGAGCGATCGCCAAGCTTACCGACGAACACAAAATCCCTCATTCAGTGCTGCGGCGTGGCAGTGCGAGAAGTACGGAATATTCTGAGTTCGCGATCGCCTTGGTTCGCGCGTTGCCGAACGAGCAAGCTTTCAACCAATTAAAACGCGAATACTTTGGCAGCACTGAACAAGTGAGCATAACTGCACCGCTGAAATTCAAGGAAAACGCTAACAACCAATTAGCAACATCTAACTCACAAATTGCGGGCTTACAGCAGCAGGCTCAATTAAAACTCCAACAACTGCACGAATTGTGTGGGCAGTGGCAGGAGGCAGAGAAAGCCGAAAAATTAGCACAGCAAAAAGACCAGGAAGCTCAACAGGCTCAATGGGATTTAGAGTGCATTGATGAAGTGATGCGAGAACAAACGTACAAGAAAACTCGCAAACGTGAAATCAGGGAAATGCTCAACCAGGGGAAAGTCTGATGCCCCATTACAAAATCAAAGTTTTACGTTGTTACAATTCCCCAAAAATTCTAACTGTGACTGCCAGCAACTCTCAGCAAGCAATTCGCGCTGCGGCTGCCGATTTGAGGAATGAAGGCGTCACGGATGCGCGGGGACTCGAAGTGATTGGCCAAGTCAAAAGTTTGAGGGATTAAATATGAGTGCAACGGCTAATTTTCAAGATTTTGATTCTACTGTTTTAGGTAGCCATTTCATCTCGCATGGATACGATCACGTGCAAGGAATGATGAGCGCTAAATATGGGCTTGATTTGGATGGCTTGAAAGACTTGACCGCCGAGCAATTGGCAATTATGAGAGATGCCGCCGACAAGTCAGCGTGGTTAGTCAAGAATTACCAGTTGATTGAGGATATGATCGGCGACATCATTGACGGTCGAGTCACTTGGACTGAACTGCAAGCCCGATTAGTAGAACGCGGCGCTAAAGGTGCCGAGAAAATAGAGAAAGCTACTGCCGATATGATGATTGCTCGCCTCAAATGGCAAGCGGCGGTCACCAAGCAAGGTATCAGGTTTGACATCAAGCAAAAAATTGTCGATAACAAAGTTGCTAATTACCGAACATTAAGCGATCACAAATACGCAACATCTTTGCAGATTGAAGCCGACAAATTAGCCGAACAAATGGCGGTAATTTCAGCTGCACCCAACAAAGCTTTGGCAATGGCTCAATTTAATGAAGCCAGGAAATTGGCATTGCAGAAAATGACCGAAGCTTTAAAGTTTGGCAGTGCTGCACCCATGCTGCCGACGGGGCAATTTCCAGCATGGGAATCGCAGCAACGGGCGGGGTTTGCGATCAATGTTCCCAGCCGAGTCGTTAGCACGACTGCGGCCCACAGTCTGGGTGCTGGCGTGGGCGGTGCAGTTGGTGGTTTTGGCTCCTCCCTTAAAAAGGGGTTTACTAAAATCAGTCATTGGTTGAACCCAGGAGGTGCAGCATGATGTTTCCTTTCTCATCGGCACCCCCTCCGGCTCATTCCTTGCCTCCTGATGATTCGATCGATCTCAAATCACTTAAAACTACCAGCGATAGGCTCTTTCAATCAATTTGCGGTGCGATCGGCGGCCTCGCTGCCCACTCGGCTCGTTCGGCTCCCCAGTATTTCCCGCTGCTGGTGATCTGTGCCTTGGCGGCAATAATTGTTTTGGCTACCGTGCCACCGCGAAATAAGGATTTTCTCGGCTTGTACCGGAGCGGCGCGCTAATTTTAGCGATCGGTGTGCTGCTGCCTTTCTGGGATTTACTGCTGGGTATTCCGCAGCAAGTTGTTGTCGGCGCTGTGGTCTTGGTGATTGTGTTGGTGATAGCTCTAGTTGCATTTTTGGGGAGGAATTAGCATGGCATCCCCCAGAAACCTCGCTATTGGTGGATTGCTCGGCGGCGTTGCCTGCTACGGATTGGCGATCGGAATTATCCCGGCAAATCGCTACCTATATCAGCGGCAGGGGTTGGGAGTTGCGGCGGCTTGCCTATTAATTGGTGGCTATGTTTCAGCACAGCGGGCAATCAAGGAGCAAATCGCGATCGATCGACAGATTGCAGAGTACGAAAAACAGCAGCAACTAATCAAAGAGGCAACCCAACCAGTAATGCTTGCAGAAGCCAAGAACAATGCCGAGGTTTCTGCGGAAATGCGCCAGCAATTGCACACTCTGGACGCGGGTGCCGCTTTTGCTCACGTCGTTTATGAAAATCATCCGGCATGGGCTCAACAGCAAATTGAGGCGGCTTCTGTTAAGCCCGAGCCTGAGCACGTCCCGGACGAGAGCGATATAGATGGCGAATTGCCGAACAATTTGGACAAATTGGCTCAAGCCAAAACAGTTGAGAAAAACTCATTGGCTGGTGTGGAACTGCCCACGGCACCTAACCTTGGCGTCAGATTTTTCGACTGGAAGCGGTTTAAGAAGGAGTCGAAATTGTTTCCTCACGTTCGCGCTGTTGGCGCTACAGGAATTGGTAAAACTTGCATAATTGATTGGCTTCTTGACGTTTTTCCGTCGGAAAAAACGCAGGTAATTACGGTGAAGTGCCGGGTCAGTCAGTGGCAAGGCTTGAAAGTGGTCGGCGTACCAGAAGATTTTGACGCCATTCGATCGGCTCTCGAAGATTTGCAATCTGAGCGCAAGCGCCGTACTCAGGAAATGGCTGCAGGAGTAGAATCTCCAATGTTTAATGTTGCGGTTGATGAGTGGCGGGTCATTACCAAAAACGTTAAAGCTATCACCGATCGTGCATCCAAAGAAATCACCTCTCCGAGTGCCAGGGATATTATGGGCAACATGATTACTTTGGCTCGCGAAGTTAACATTCGTATGTTTGTAATGGCGCAAGGTCGCCAAGTCGAAACGTGGGGGTTGGAGGGTGAGAGCGATTTAGCAGAATGTTTCTGCTCAATTTATTTGGGTAAGTTTGCCGTTGCTGAAGCGGAGACTATTCGTAATCGCCATCCAAGTGACTCGCAAGCTTATAGACAGTATCAATCTGTCCGAGATTATTTAGAGACTCTTGGCTCCAGGGCTGCATGGATTAGTTGTGCTGAGGGCGAATTTCCCGCTATTGTTCCAGATTTGAGTGGATGGACTCGCCCTAAAAAAAGCTCCATAAAATTGCCAATTGAGGCAGTGCAGCCAACTAAAACAATTGGCGAAGATTTGCCCGCCGAATTGCTGGATTTAGCTCGCCAAAGGCTTCAAGTTAACTTCGGTTTGGCTTCCTCTGATACTTCTATTACTTCGGAGAATACAACCCCGCCAGAAGCTTCTGAAGCGTCTGTGGAAGTTCGCGAAGTACGCAATGACAATGCTTTGGGCGATTTTGACTTGCTTCCTGTTGACGAACGCTCCAAGGCTTTAACCAGACTTTTAAGCCTCCTGTCACACAATAGGCTTGAAGTGATCGAGCTAATACCAAGCCAACCAGATAAAGCTTTGTGGTTGGGTATTAAAACACTCAAAATGCGAGTAACTCCTGCTTCTCAAAAAATTTTTGGTTGCGGAACTGGTGGCGCTAACTTTCAAAAAGCACAAGGTTGGTACAAAAACCTTGAGAACCGATTTGGAAAAATTATCGAGTAGTAGAGGCGTTACATGAGTATCAAACTTACAGATAAAAACGGAAAACCTTTGTATGGCGCCGCAAAGCAGGCTGTGTTAAATAAGCAGTTAGCTTGGCAAAATGACGAGATCGACCTGTTTTTTACGTCAACTAGAGATCGCATTGAGCGACTTGAACGCCAGATCAAATACTGGCCACTTACTGTGATAGCAGCTTTATTTTTCGGTTGTGTAGTGGGGAAAATTATCCAGCCCGATTTGGCCGTAATAGCCGTGGGATGCGCTGGTGCGGGTGCTGGGGCGATGCTAGCGATCGAGCGTCATAAGTAGCAATTGAGTCGGCAATCAAAGGAAAATCGAGGGTGGAATGTAGAAAGGACGATCGGCGGGTTAGTTTAGTAGTCTGCCGATTTTTTGTGTGTTCATGACCGTTCGATTACGAATCTTTAGACTATCCTGAGTGTTGTTCCGTCCCGCCAAATTGAACCTGCTGCTAATCCAGTGGTTGAAGTGGGTAAGCTAGTCAAATTAATTCCTCCGTTAAGTGTTACAGCACCACTTGTTAGATTCACAGATCCCAAATTGGCGACAAAAGCGCCAAAATTTGTACCGCGAGATTGAACACTTAACGATCCGCCGTTGCAAACTATGTAGGCCCCTCTGGTGCCGTCTGTTTCATCAAGCCAGAATCCAGGCGCGACCGACTGTAACCCAACATAAGTCCCTATAAATTTGATAATCCCTGAAATGACCTGATCTCCCGATATATTAACTTTGTTGCCTAATGCGGCCGCAAGGGTAATAGCAAAGGTTGCATCGTCACCCATCGCAGCCGCTAATTTGTCTAGCGTGTTGAGGTTTGGCGGTGCACCAGCAATTAAAGCGTTTGTAGCGGTAACTATATCGCTGGGTTGGGCAAAAGTTGCTTGAGCGATTTGCTCGACTACTCCTGTACCAGAATTGCGACCTAGAAGAGTATTCGGCGATAAGTCCGTCAAGCGGCCAAATAACGCTAATTCAAGAGCTGCTATACGCGCTTCTAATTCCTCGTTGCCGTTATTTTTTTTTTCTTCAACAACCGTACCCCAAATTAAAATATTATCTGCTGCTGTTAACACGTTGCCGACTTTTAGCTGAATTCCAATGCTCAAATCTTCGGCCACATCTATTGTATTTGCATCCGAAAAGAATCGGATAAGATTTACGTCATAGTAAGGGTCTTTGTTGAAAATCCTTATTGGGGCACGCTCGATCCATGCCCCATCACCTTTTTTAAAATAAATTATAATTTCTTTAAACTCAGTATTCTCGGCTACTTCGTTTAAAATTTCCTGCAAGACATCGGCCGGAGTGTCGTCCGGGATGTAGGGAAATACGGCTGCGTTGATCGAATTCAAATTAATGGTAAGCCTCAGTGTTGTTATGAAACCGCTGTGTTCGGATTGCGGTTTATAAACAGTGGCGATCGGGGCACTGTAATTGCTACTATTGATTTGAGATAAAATACTTTGTGCAACTGCCATGCTTCAAGTCAGAAATAGAGCATATACAGATAATAGCATTTCAGAAACAGCGGGAAAAATACTGCCGCTACATCCGACGGTCAGATACAAAAACTTTTCTGCTTTGTGGAGAAAGACTAGGAAAATCGGCGGTTACGTTCCCCGTCCAAAAACTTGCATGACTGATAAAAATGATTTTTTTCCATGCTGCCTTAGTTGTGCGGTAACAACCGATCCGGAAACGGTGAAAGAAAAACTAGCTCGGCGATCGGCTAACGTAGGCTGGTTAAGTGCCGATTGGTGGTGGGATTTTGGTTGGACGCTGCCAGAAGGTTTTGTGAACTACGGCATCGGTGTTACTGTGCCAACTCTACAACCACCTAAAAATTACGTGTTTGTGCTTGACCCGGACTTGAAGCGCAAAAGGCTAGAATTTACTTTAGAGGAGCACGCTAATTTGCACGGTGACTTGCAGCATGAAGCCAGGGTAAAAATTAGTTCTTATGATAATGTAACTTTTATCGGGCAAATAATAGCCTCTCCACACGGACAAATTCAAATTGCTGTACCGCGTACTACTTGGTTTGGATCGGGTTTGGAAATTTGGCAGCGGTATATGTTTGAAGCGATCGAAATGCCTTTTGATTTGCCAATTTTGAGACACGGCGCACAACTCCAAGTAACCGCTGGGAAAGTAACATTTAATGGAGTTGAGCTAAATTAATGCCAGATTATTTTCACAGTGCCTTACGAGGCGAGCAAATTCACGAAGCCAAGATAAAAATACTTGTTGAAGGCTCACCAATGCCGACGCCTGAATGGGAGGGCCAATTTGTAGCCGTGGGTAAAAATCTCTACTATTCTGTTAAACGAAACAACGTGTTAACTTGGATTCAGCCAACAGCCTACAACACACCTCAATTACCTAACAATGTCGTTATATTTGAATCGGGATATGAAAATCCGCCAACATCGCGCGACAGGTCAGGAATAGTTTACCAAAATATTCAGACCAAGGATTTGTGGTATTCAGAGGGAGTCAACTGGATTAAGTTAGGTAAAAACGAAGGAACCTCAACTCTCACTATAATTTCTGGTCGATCCGCTCAAAACTGGCAAGGTAATTTGTTCGGATTGTTGAACCCAACAGTGTCGATCGAAGAAAATTGCCTGCTTATTACAAAAATGGCACCTCAGACAAAATATTATTTTGCTATTCAAACTCCTACGATGTTAGATTTAGGTGGTAGTGATGATAATTTATTTTATGTTTGGATTCAAGATTCATTTAATTTTCATAAAATAAGCACGCACTCTGAAAACACTAAGACGGTAGTAGAAATAAATACTGCATTGTTAAGCAACGAGTATATTGTACCTCGACTAGGTATAGGCTTAAAACGCAATTCTACTAATCTATTTTTAAATTTTGAGTTTAATTTAGATTCTCGATATTTCAACGTTAAACAACTAGCAAATATTTCTTACGGATATTAATTATGGTAGCATTTGTTTCACCGGCCGTTGGGGGTTTGGCTCCTGTTAATGGCAAAAACGGGGGCATTATTAACGACATTATCAAAGCTGAACAAGGTAAGCCCGGTCAGGATATCGTGGTTAACAGTCTGAATCAAATAATTGCCGCTACTCAAGTTAACATCCCACGCAACAACTGCGACCCTCAAGGGCAGTTAGTTCGCGCTCAGCAAGAAATGCAGCAAAAAGTACAGCTAATAATAACAAATTACATTACGCAACTAACTCAAGAAACGATTAACAATTCGGCAACTATTAAAAATCTTACCGCTCAATTAACAACTTTGCAGCAGACGGCTTTACCGGAAAGCGTTAACCAACAAATTGAAGTAGTACAAAAAGATATCCAAAAAGAATTAAACGCTATAATTATAGGTGTAATCGGCAGGGCTTCGACAACTTTACCGCAAGCGGCAAAAGTTGCTAACACTTCTGCAGCAGGTATCCAAACTGTTGCCTCTGTAGCCGAATCTCTAAGCTCGTTTGTACCGTCGCAGGGTATCAATATGAGTGCTTATACAAACGTCGGGCAAAAGTCGATCCAAACTGTTAGTCAAGCTTGTTTTTTGTAATTTATGAGTGTCTGCAAAGGAATTGGCAACGGTATCGGCGGCGCGATTGGAAAGTGGGGCGCAGGACTTGGTAGCGCTTTAGGTTTAGGTGCTGCTGTAGATTTGGGAGTCAGAACCTATACAGGTTACGGACTTTTAGAAACTTTGAGCGTGCCGTATATCGAGTGTCCAGATGGATCGTTTGCAAGTGCGATGGAGTGGTACGGATCGGGTTTAAGGTGTCCAAAGCGACCAGATCCAGCGGCAATAGTTCCAAGTGTAACCAAAACGCAAGGAAAAGCGGCCAAGGGATATGCAGCAGCAATTGCTGCATTAGGAGGTAGTACAATTACTTATTTTGGGTATCACGGTTATGCTTTTCAAGAGCCTAATACTATGATTAGTACATGGGCCGAAGGACGAGAAAAACATTACGACAATCGTTCCTCATCTACAGACAAACTAGGAAACGCTGTTGAGCGAGGTTTTATTAATGAAGGTACCGGAACTCAAGGTGGTCGGGGAAGTGAATCTTTAGATACGAATTTTATGACAGAGCGTAACGGAAAACTAGGGAGCTATTTTTATGTTAATTTTATATACCCTTCTACCACAAGAACAGAAGAACTTTTGGCTGAATCTAACTGGTTTGGATATCAATCTCCCGAAACACCATGGACTTATATTGGAACAATAGCAACAATTCCAGACAGATATGAAAAAGCTCCTCCAGCAATATCTATACCACCTAAAGCACCTTTTTCTCCCAGTTCCCCGCAACCACCAGAGGAATGCGATATGAGCTGTCCTTGTCTAACTAAAGCTGATGTTGAGCAAGCCGTTAAAAAAGCATTAGGAGTGAAAACTTTTAGCCCTGAAAAACTAATCCGAGAAATTGGGGCGAAAATGTTTGTCGCTCCCGGCCCTAGTTTGGTGCCTGTGATTCCTAAAGATTTAGTTGAGGCGATCGCCGCTTTGGTCGCGGCTAATTATATGAGGGCCGGTTATGCGCGCTACCCAGTGCTGATGCCTAATTCCCTAATTAATGACGACTCTGTTGCCGATGCCGTGCCAGCGCTGCCCATTGAAAATTTCGCTGAGTGGTTCGAGTGGCACATTAAGCAGCAGGATGCAATACAAGGTGAATGGCCGATCGATATTGCGATCGTGGACGGCGCAAAACGGCAGCCTTTAAAATTTGAGAATATCTCAGAAGCTTTGGCTGAGCTTACAGGGATTGCAATTCAGACTGCAACCGATGCAGACGCCGCCGTATCTGTAGCGAGTCACGCAGCGGTCGCGGCCACAAAAGCCACAACGGCAGCAGTGATTGCTCAGAAAAATGCCGAGTGTATTATCAAGTTCTTTGGGATTAGGACAGGCTTTGGCTCTATTTTTGTTGATAGCGTAATTACGCCGATGGACTCCGACAGTCCTAATTTCAATCTAAAAAAATTCCTCACCCCCTCTAAACAATCAGTCGCGTTTTACACGGATGACGATCCGTTCGACTTCCAAGCCGTACTCGATCGCATTCTACGTAACAGCGAGATCTCGAAATCTGCGGTTGCAATGGACGCTTCCAAAGAAATTGTTGGCGACTATGCCAGAAACCAGCGGAAATACGACGCTGCAGAAGCCAAGAGGGAAGCCGAGAAAGAACTGGAAAAACTGGAAACCTCACTAAAAACTCAAAACCCAGGACTTGAGCTTAAAATTAGAGTAGATACCCCAGCGGCGGGTGAAATTGTCGGAAATAACTTTGTAATCAAGAGGCCAAAGAGTGAATGATTTAAGTTTTGCTGAAGTATTAGCCGCCTTAACTCCCGAAGCTGTTTTTGTAGATGGAAGTAAAGGCATTTGCGTTGATGTGTCTAAAGTATCGGGTGAAACTTCTAATTTAACTTTATTAAGTAATTTAGGAGTGGTTGAATTCTGCTATAAACTTTTGGATGCGTGCAACCGCGCCCAAACAACGAAAAACAGCACTTTACCGACAGGCAGCAAATTAAATGCTTTTGCCGATCCGTCGTGGTCAACACCTAGCAGCACAGGAACGGTAGTCGGCCGCCATTCGGTAGCAGCGCAATTTACTGTGAGCACTGCGGTTGCTACAGCTCCGCTTAAATAACATGAACAATACGCCGATCGTGCTGGGCGAACTTGCAGAACTGCGATCGCGCCGCACGCGAATCTTAAACACTCAAAACCTCGGCGGTACTAGAACGATCGACATCAGCGCCAGTAGCGACGGCAATAATCCCGGAATCACTACGGGTACTGCTGGCGGTGGCGGAATTTTAGGAAACATCATCGGCAGGGTTCAGCAGTTCGCCGGCTTTCTGTTTCAGCAAGCGCTCAACACTTTAACTGCCAGCATTACGCAGATTGCTACAACTCTAGTTAGTAGTTACTTACAACTAGAGTCGTTTGATTGGAATAGTACCGACGAAGAAATTAAAAAACAAATTGAGTCCAACAACGAGCAGCTTTTAATGAATTCTGGGGATGCTGTCGGGCAAATGGCTGCATGGGGTTTAATCTCTTTTGCTAATTTGGCGATCGGTGCGACGCTTGGAGCGCTCGGCAAAGCTACCGGAAACAATAAACTGCGAGGCTCAGCCATTCGCGGAATTGCAGTTCCGGTGCTGTCGGGAAAAATTGCTGCTGCTTTAGCTGAAGAGGGAGGTGAAGAAGTACGGGACGAATTGAGATCTTTTTTGCTCAATGCTAAAAGTGTTGCTGTTCAGAATGGCATTTTAGCAACAATTTTGTCAGCCAGAAAAGCAGGATTTTTTGGCGGGAGTGTTATCAATGAAGCGCTACCAGTTGACTCTTTCATGAGTCGCCAGCAAGATTTTATAAAAAAACACATTCCAGAGAAATGGCAAGATTGGGCAGATGATGTACTTGATAGCTTTAAGGATACACTTTCGGAGGCGGTTTATGTAGTCACTAAAACAATTGATGATGATATCGCATCCCGTCGCTACGCTGACTACCAAGCGCAGCGCCAACAACAAGTAACTTTGTTAATCAACGAAACCGATGACCAAGATTAATTTTACGGGAAATATTGATAATTTAAAAGAAAAAATTGAGCAAACTATTGCCACTTATGAATTACTTGGCAATCAGACCTCTATTAATTTTGACGAGTGGTTTGAAGGCTGGGAAAATGGATTTCCTGAAGATATAGAAAATCGCGCCTTGGGTAATTACCCAGCAACAGGTGAGAAAGCTTGGCGGGGCGATGCAAGTAAAAAGCCACGCTGGCGGCAGTGGTCAAATACAAACGGATTTATCAAAGGTGAATACTGGCGCGATCGGTCTGCGGAAAATGAATCAATTCCTTTGAGTGGTACGGCAGATAAAATTATTCAGCATATCCATCAATTAGAATACGAAGGTGGCGGAGAGTCTGCGTCTCGAAGTAAAAGTAAGCATTGGCCGCCTCTTAAAGGTCAACCAGAAATTAAACTTTATTTTAGGGGTGAAAAACGAGCAGAAGCTGAAACCTCATTCAGAATAATGAACAAAACAGACGATCCTAAAATTCCTCTTTCACTAATAGAAAAATCAGATTTAAAAACCTATGCTCGTAAAATTAAAGAGCAATTTGCTACTCCTAATTTATTTGTTTGGCAAAAAGGTAAAGAAATTCTTAGTTATCAAAATCGCTGGCAAGGATTCGACGGTCAGTGGTGGCTATGTCGAAATGAAACAGCAGGGCGAGCCTTGTTAACAAAAATTTTAGCCGTAGCGGATTTAGCGCTAGACACCTCCAAAATCCGAATGAGTCAAGCCACAGATGAAGCAGCAGCTTTTCCTGTAAATCCGCCAGATATTACTGTATTGGGCGAAGTTGTCCGTCAAGACGTAGAACGCCCTTTAGTTGAAGTTGCTTTTTGGCGTGCCGAAATTAAATTGGCAAAATTACCAAAACCAATCGCTTTAGTTGAGCGCGGTTCAGTAGTTTATGACTAATTCTGACATTATTATTTTTTTAGACTAGAAACAAAGTCGGAAACCCGTAGGGTTTCCGATAGAGTCAGAGTACGATCAGAGTATTGCCAAGCCAATCAGGCTTTAAGTAGCGTAGACCTATCCACCACAATGGGAAACGCTATGAAGGATGCGGACGCTATGTTCGTAACTTGCCCCTACTTGCGAGGGACGGGCAACTTTATGTTAAAAATCTCAAAATCATACTCGACTATTGCTGCTGATTTAGGGTTTACCCCTGTTGCCGACCCAGGGGCGGCAAACGCCAAGCTAATGAGCGTAAGCGATGCTCTTGGCTCAGGAGAAATTACTCGAATTCGAGCGGGAGTCAAAGGGACGGCTACCAAACCCGCTGGCACAGTTAAACTTTATTGCTCTACTAAAGAAGTTGCCGGTGCAATGAGCAAAATTGGTCAAAAACTATATGGGGGCAACACAATTACTAGCGTAGGCTCTATTCGCAGAGCGCACAGGAGATAATAAATGCCAGGATCTCAAATTTGGACAGTTAAAGCTCCTGTGGGTACGGATATAGCAGCTTTTAATGCTTCAAAAGCATTATATGCGGGTGCTATTGGGACGGCAGCAGGTATTGTCGCTATTGGTACTGCTGCTGCAAGAGCAACACCAGTTTACGAAATCGGAGAATTAGTACGCGTAGGTTGGCTAGTGCCAATAAATGTGTCAGTAGCAACAGGCACTGGAAACCGCCGACAGTCCGTTACAGTTTATTGCTCTGGCGAAAATGCTAATAGTTTTGTCAATAAGTGCCGGACAAATCCTTCAGGCTTGCTTATTAACGGCAAAGAAGTAGTATCTGCGACCTACAGAACTAAGCAAACTCTTAGCTAATGCCTTTTACTGACGCCTACGGTATCTGGGACGATCTTTGCTTAAACTTGCCCGTTACAACGCAAGAGCAATTGTTAAGCAAAGATACCTCTAGCCGAAATTTATTAAGATTTCGATTTGATACTGATTGGCAGAGGTGGAACAATCCCAACGTTGGGTACAAAAGTTACTTGCAATGCGAACTTTTGTATCGCGACGATAGTGGAGGCTTTAGTTACTTACAACAATCATTTAAAGTTTATGTTAAAGAAAAGCCGCGGTTAATAGAAAAAAAACCTTTGCCCGAGTTCCAAGATAATCCCTGGACTTCGCGAAGGCTTTCTATAAAACGAATTTTCTGGCACAAACTAAACTGGGAAGGACATTCGCTAGATAAACCTTTTCAAGTGTCGATCGATGCATTTATCGACAATTAATTTACACCAAAAATCATGCCAGAATTTTCTCACGCTCAATGGGCCGCAAAATTCAACAACACAACTGTGGGAGCTGAATTTGCAGGGTTTGGCACCAGTGTCACCCCTATCGAAGTCTTAGAGGATGCTGTAGCGGCATACAATAAAGCTGAAATAGCTTTCAATGAAACGCAAACAGCACCGCCTTACCTTAACTCTGTCAGCAACCCCGCTACAGGAGTTATCGTATTTGATGCTAACGGTGCACCTTTGCAACCTGTTAGTTACCAAGTTAGTGTGCTTCGCTCCTTTGGAAGTGCCAAAAGTACACCTCGTACCTCACCAACAATTATCTAATGTTAGAGTCACCTATTGAATTTGAAGCTTGGCTTGCAGGTTTTCCGAATCAAGAGTTAGCCGGACAAATACGCCGAATTATTGCAGATGATTATTTGCAAAACGCTGAAGAGTTAATATATAACTGTTTGGTCGGATACTACCAAGCGCAAACAGTATATAACCTAAACCCTGATAAAGCGGTCGCAGTGCAAACGGTAACAACTCCAATAATAGGAAGCTTACTTGATACCGATCAGCTCAATATCAAGACACAGAAAATTACCTATACAGTATCTTTTCTGTCAAAGCTAGAAATAGCTGAATCTAGTGTTATTGGCTGGCAAACTCCCACTTGATTTAATGTGAGGTGTTTTTCTCAGCTAATAAAAAACACCTCACACTTTAATAAGGGTAGGTAAGCTCGACAATTTAATTCAACAGCATCCGCCATAATGGGTATTAATTGGACGACTTTAATTACCAATATAGGTGGCATACTTGTTATTGTTGGAGCCCTATATAAAGCTTCGCGAGTCATTGAACGCGCAATCAGAGATTCTGAGCGGAGCAAAACTCAAGCTGAAGATAAGGCTAAGACAGAAAGAGCCACAGCGCAACTTACCGCCCAACACCATGAGAATCTTTTAAGAGCTCAACAAGAAAGAATTAGCGTGCTTGAGGGACTTGCGGAGATTCATATCGAAAGATTCGATCAAATAGAAGAGTATCTTGCAAAACCACCAGAAGAAAGAATAAAAATTAAATATACCCGAAGGAAAGCAAATCCCAGACTAGAAAAAAAAGCTCTAGAACGCTACAAGCAAATTAATACCGATTTTACGCCACCACCATGAAATCAGAAAGCTTTGAAGCCATATCGGAACTGGCACGTTCATTTACCCCTTATGTATTTGGGGTGGCTGGATTGACTATTATCTTGTGCGCCATTTTTAATTCTGACCGATTAGTTGGAGACAGATTTGCTTATGTTATAGGTGCTGGAGGAGCATTTGGAGGTTATGCCGCTGGTGGTTTCTCTCCTCAAGGTCGTAGCCCGCAAAATCGGGTAAATCACGCAGATAGAATTGATATTGACCAATCAAAATGAATCTATGGGAAGCCTACAGCGTATTAGAGTCACCTGCAGTCACTCTTAAAGAATTATTGGAAGCTCACCGCGTTGTAGCGATTGAACATGGGTACTTGTTAGCAATTGTTACACGCCATCTACAGGATGCACCAGGGGTTGAGCCTAAACTGTGGAAACTCCTGCTAATCTTGACAAAAATAGAAACAAAAATAGAAAGTAAAATTAACCTGTAAAAATATGTCGATTAAATTATCAGTTCCCTATTTTAACCAAGTTGACAACGACGCTAACTATTTTGGAACAGGTAGCCGCCAGTGCTGCCTCACCAGTAATGCCATGGCCGCTAACTTTATCCTTGCCGATCGTGGTCTAGAATCTCTCGACCAACGAGCGAAGCGGCTGGGGCTAAATGAACCAGAGTCGGCTTACGGACAAATTCTTAATCGGTATGGCGACACAACGGATCATTCTGCTAACGGTCAAGCTTTAGCAGACCTCGGACTCGAAAGCTATTTCAGCACGTCGCTTGGGGTGCAAAATGCGATCGCAAGCTTGGATCGACGTTTACCGATGCCTGTCGGTTTGCATTACAAAGGTTCGGGGCATATTGTGTGCTTGGTTGGATATGATACTAAGCAAAAATGCTTTTGGGTTCACGATCCATACGGCGTTCGCGCCGGAATTGCCGATTATTATGAAGCGATCGGCGGACAGAGCGGAAAATACGATCGGTACAGTTTTGAAATTATGGAACAACTTTGGGCTTCAGCTTCAGATGGTTGGGGTCGAGTTTTTACTAAAATTGCAGGCAAGCCCACAGGTTTGTAAGTTTTAATTAGCGGCGAACCGAGGCAGCATTGACGCTGGGGACACCCACTGAAATCTCGTGCAAGAGATGGCCGCTTTCAAATAATCCCTGATAGGGTTTTAAATGATAAGGGCGCGCAGTCACAACAGCCTCTTTTAAGAAAATCCTAAATTCAACTACCCGCCACGCCCTTACCAAAGTTAGGGTGGCTCCGAGCTTGCGTGTAGCTATGTGAGTGATTTACTTGGCTCGTACTCCCCAACAAAAGTACAGCCCCGCAATTTACCCTCGGATGATGTGATTGCGACGTGTTTTGACAAAATTAATAATTCTCAGTGGCAGTGGATTTACGGCGTGATTGCTGCCTACGGACTGAAAATCCACGTGTCACGAGTTCAAGTCTCGTTCCTGGCATCGCAAAGCCCTCACAAAGTTGAGGGTTTTTTTTTAGGCAAAGTGCGGGCAATGCAGCTAATCAAGATGTAGGTTTGCCGGTGGGGGGGTGACAACCCCGCCGGAAACCCAGGGAGAGCTAATATTTGACCGACTTGTGCTAAAAAAAAGATAGGTCATATCAATTCCGGTTGCACGAGCCAGATGACTATTGACTGTTGACTCGGGGTCGAAAAACAGAATGATGTTGAGTGTTGAAGGTTGACTCGATTTTACGCCCGACGATGAAGGGCGGATTTGATATCAGACAAAAATTACACTTGAGTGTAATTGTCAGATTAATAAGTCCAGTTTTGCTTGGTCTGCAAGCTATAGGTTCCATCTTTCACATTCACCCGCTCAGGAATCAGATCTAAATCTTTAAACATATTTGCCTGGTGCTGTAGGGCCGTGAGCGATTGGTCGTCGATCGGGATAATAGCGCGTTCGGCACTACGTTGCTGTAAAATTTCTACAATGGATGGATCTATTTCATGGTGCTCTGCCAATCGCACAGCAGCTTCTAATTCCTGTTTCTTAGCCCAAGCTCCCGCTTCATTTACCTCTTCTAAAATCACCTTGAGCAAGTCGGGATAGTCGCGTACCAACTCTGGAATTGCATAGTAATAGGTCGGAACTTCTAAAGAGGCTTTGTCACCAAAGATGCTCTCTAAGTCTGCAATCGAGCGCCCTGGATAAGCACTTCGGGCTTGAGTGGTCGTGTAGGGAACCCAAATCACCCAAGCATCGACCTCACCCGCGCGGAATAGGGGTAGCGCCTGTGGCTGGGTCAGATAAATTGGCTCAATGTCACTAAACTCTAGCCCCACTTTTGCCAGTGCTCGCACAAGTATGTAATGGGCGCTTGAGCCTTTGTCAAAAACAATCTTCTTACCCTTCAGGTCGGCCAGCGTCTGAATCGGAGAGTCTTCTGGTACCAGAATCGCTTGACCTTTGGGAGCCGTATATTTTTCTTTAGCCACCCGCACAAATACATGATCCGCTGCTTGCGAGAAGATGCTGGCCGTACCACCGCCGCCGCAGAAATCGATCGTCCCATTGCTTAATGCTTCTATCAGAGCAGAAGCTGATAAGAAGCTTGTCCAAGTAACACTCAGCCCAAATGGTCGCAAACGGCTTTCGAGCCAACCTTTAGCACGCAGGACTTCCAGATTTGTCATACCCTCTGGATAACCGATTTTGAGTTGCTTGAGCCGCCGCGCTTGCTCAGCTAAGGGTGTGTTGCCCGAATGAGCAGAACGGTTAGAAAACCAGCGATCCAAAAATACACAAAAAAGTATGCCCCCCACAAACAGCCCCACCGTTTCCAGTAACCGGATTGTTGATTCTTTAGGCAATTTGACCTGATTTACCTGACTGACTAGAGGGGAGTGTACATTGCCAGAGGCAGAAGCGGCAACAGCATGACTGTCAAAAGCCAGACTCAAAACTAAAACCGAGACCAGGCCGATACAAAACAGACCTGCAAACCGATAGGCTGCCGATCTACGAGTGGCCGACGAACTGAGCGACCGTAAGATATTTTGACCTGCGCCTCTAGGCAGAAGGTCAATCAAACGGCTAATCATAATGACTCCTTTGATAAACACAGGTGATGGACGCTGGATGAGCTGAAGATGCGGGATCGAGTCAAAGCACCGCTTGATACGGATAAACTACCAAATTTGCTTGCTCGTTACACCCAATATGCGATACTCACATTATCATATCGAGATTGTGGGGGTTTGCCACAACGATTGAGAAATCCGTAGTTTCGGCGATCGGATAGGTGTTGAGTGAGAGATGCTAATGGATTGGTTAATTGCAACAATTAAGATCGGACTGGCTGTTGCTGTCGCAACAACGTTTGACGACAACATTTATCTGACGGCCTTCTTCAGTGAGGTTAATCGTACTTTTCGTCCTCAACATATTGTGGTTGGTGAGCTTCTAGGGTTCACGGTATTGGTGATGATAAGTTTAGTTGGTTTCTTGCTGGGGCTAGCAATTCCCTCAACTTGGACGGGGCTACTGGGGATTCTGCCGATACTGATTGGCTTGAATAATTTACTCAACCTTAACAAGGATGATTCAGCCGAAGATAAGTCAGATAATCTGAAAAGAAACTCTAAATTTCGCGGATTTGATTCTCGGCAGCGATCGCTCTGGGAAATAATTCGCGATCCGCAGACTTATCGTGTTTCCGCAGTCACGATTTCTAACGGTGGTAACAATCTTGGCATCTATATTCCCCTATTTGCTAGTAGCAGCATTCAAAATCTGGCTGTGATCGTACCGATTTGCTATTTTTTTATTTGCTGCTGGCTGTTTATGTCCTATACTCTGACGCATCTACCTGGTATTGCTTTGATTCTCAGCCGTTATGCTAGCAAGATTTTCCCTTTTGTGCTGATGTGGCTGGGTTTCAGAATTCTGATAGACAGCGAATCCTATCGTCTTTTTCTACCGAACGCTTGACAGACTCATGCGATCGAAACATCGAAAAAATGTAATTGCTCAACCCCCTTGACAAGAAGACGAGATAGACATTAGATAAAGGAATGGAAAAACTTCCCGACTTAAAA